>NZ_CP143546.1:3725000-4025000 GCF_046237645.1 Rossellomorea sedimentorum | reverse complement strand
AGCAGGGTATCGGGTTCAAACTGGCAGACATGGCAACAAGCATTGAAGCCGCAAAACTATTAGTCTATCGCGCAGCCAATATGAGAAGTGAAGGATTGAATTGCGGAAGGGAAGCATCCATCGCCAAGCTTTTTGCATCCAAAACGGCTGTTGACGTAACGACTGAAGCCATCCAGGTCTATGGCGGATACGGCTATACGGAAGAATACCCGGTAGAAAGACTGTTCCGCGACGCCAAAGTAACCGAAATCTACGAAGGAACAAGCGAAATCCAAAGAATGGTCATCAGCAAACATTTAGTGAAATAAACGGTACACTTTAACGCTTTAAACCACTAAGAGGGACAGTCCCTTATTGTGCTTTAAAGTGTTAAAGCGTCAACGACAGCGAAACTAAGCATCCAATTAAACCAGACAAACGGGGGAAGAGAAATGAATTTTAAACTATCAGAAGAGCATGAAATGATTCGCAAAATGGTACGCGACTTCGCGAAAAACGAAGTGGAACCGACGGCTGCAGAGCGTGATGAGGAAGAGCGCTTTGACCGCGAACTATTCGATAAGATGGCGGAGCTCGGCTTGACGGGTATTCCGTGGCCGGAAGAATACGGCGGGATCGGCAGTGACTACCTGGCTTACTGTATCGCAGTTGAAGAGCTTTCAAGAGTTTGTGCTTCAACAGGAGTAACGTTGTCAGCCCATACTTCACTTGCCGGCTGGCCGATTTACAAATTCGGCAATGAGGAACAGAAGCAGAAGTACCTTAAACCAATGGCACAAGGGGAAAAGATCGGCGGTTATGGCTTGACGGAACCAGCTTCAGGATCTGATGCAGGCGGAATGAAAACAACGGCCAAGCTTGACGGTGATCATTACGTTTTAAATGGTTCTAAAATCTTTATCACTAACGGAGGAATAGCTGATATCTATGTTGTTTTTGCTCTAACAGATCCGTCCCAAAGACAAAGAGGGACATCAGCATTCATCATTGAAAGCGGCTTTGAAGGCTTCTCGGTCGGCAAGAAAGAAAAGAAACTGGGGATCCGTTCATCACCAACAACCGAGATTGTATTCGATAACTGCCGTGTACCAAAAGAAAACATGCTCGGACAAGAAGGGGAAGGCTTCAAGATTGCCATGATGACCCTGGATGGCGGCCGAAACGGAATCGCTGCACAGGCAGTCGGAATCGCGCAGGGTGCATTGGATGCTTCCATCGCCTATGCAAAAGAACGTGAACAGTTCGGCAAGCCGATTGCGGCAAACCAGGGGATTTCTTTCAAACTTGCAGATATGGCAACAAGCATTGAGGCTTCCCGCTTGCTGACTTATCAGGCAGCGTGGCTTGAATCCGAAGGGCTTCCATATGGAAAAGAGTCGGCGATGTCGAAGCTGATGGCCGGTGACACGGCAATGAAAGTGACAACGGAAGCGGTCCAGATCTTCGGCGGTTACGGTTATACAAAAGACTATCCAGTTGAGCGCTACATGCGTGACGCTAAGATTACACAGATTTATGAAGGAACGCAGGAAATCCAGCGTCTCGTAATCTCTCGGATGGTGACGAAGTAAATACATCCTAGGTAAAAGGGGAAAAGCCTTTAAAAACCTGCTTATAGATTAAAAGGCATTATTACTAGCAAGTGTATTTTGGATTTTTTGTTCAAATGCGTTGATTGGAGCGGAGGTGCGAGACCTCCTGCGGGAGCAGCGGGACAGTTTGAGACCCTGCAGGCGAAGCCGAGGAGGCTCAACGCCCGCCCCGCGGAGTCGCGCACCTGGAGCGGAAATCAACCACTCATCCAAAAAGAAAGCAGCAAAGTTCAAACATGGGGAAATTTTTTAAAAAGGGACAAAAAGGTGGTCAAAAAAGGCGGTCGGTTTATGTGAATAAAAAGAGAGAAGTTCATGCTTCTGTCAAGGATGAAAGGCTTGTGGAAAAGCGGCGTGACGAAATGGTCCGCGGAGCTGTCTCTCTCTTCAAGCTGAAGGGGTTTCACCGGACAACGACTAGAGAGATTGCCAAAGCGGCCGGTTTCAGTATCGGGACGCTGTATGAATATATCAGAACTAAAGAAGATGTTCTTTACCTCGTATGCGACAGCATCTATGAGCAGGTGCGCTCGCAGCTGCAGGCAATGGACACAGAACAGGGAACGGTGGTCAGCTTGAAAATGGGCATCGACCACTACTTCCGGGTCATGGATAATCTGCAGGATGAGGTACTGGTCATGTACCAGGAAGCCAAATCACTTTCCAAGGACGCGCTTCCGTATGTTTTACAAAAAGAACTGGAAATGGTCGGCATGTTTGAAACGCTGATCAGAAGATGCTGTGAAAATGGCGAGCTTGAACTTGATGAAAGCAGGATTCACCTGCTCGCGCAAAATATTTTCGTCCAGGGGCAGATGTGGGGATTCCGCCGCTGGGCGCTGCAGAAAAAGTATACATTGGAACAGTATATTGAACTCCAGACAGAGTTACTTTTTTCAGGCGTTAACGGCTATTTAGAATAGGTTGTTTTCTGGATCACAGCGCTATAATCACTCCAGGACTTTCATAAAGATCATTGGAGCGCAATTCAAGGCAGGATTATTTTACGAACAGGGGGAGAAATATGAGCACGGTTGATATTTACAAACCAAAGCATCATGTCCGCTTCGTGACAGCATCAAGCTTATTCGACGGTCATGACGCTTCAATTAATATTATGAGAAGGATCATCCAGGCGAGCGGATCTGAGGTCATCCACCTCGGTCATAACCGTTCCGTCGAAGAAGTAGTTAACGCCGCAATCCAAGAGGATGTTCAGGGAATTGCAATTTCCTCTTATCAAGGCGGACATGTAGAATACTTCAAATATATGTACGACCTTTTACAAGAAAGAGGAGCCTCTCATATCCGCATCTATGGCGGAGGCGGCGGGGTTATCATTCCTCGTGAAATCAAAGAACTTCATAACTACGGGATTGCCAGAATCTTTTCACCTGAAGACGGCCGAACTCATGGCCTTCAAGGAATGATCAACCAAATGATTAAAGAGTGTGATTTTCCGACTGTCACTTCTTCCGTAGGTGAACAGCTTGATAAACTTCAGGCCGGAGACATTAATACCGTTTCAAAACTGATCTCCCTTGCTGAATACCAGCTCAACTCCAGTGAGGAAGCGGCTGCAACGGCCCAATCGGTTCTGACGGAAGTAAAGTCGTTGGCTAAAACGGTTCCAGTGGTAGGAATCACAGGTACAGGGGGAGCAGGGAAGAGTTCATTGACAGATGAGCTGATCCGCCGTTTCCTGAACGAAATCCCTGAAAAGAAAGTGGCGATTTTATCCATAGATCCTACGAAACAAAAAACAGGCGGAGCCTTGCTGGGAGACCGCATCCGCATGAATGCCATCTTCAACAACCGGGTATTTATGAGAAGTTTGGCAACACGCGGTTCGAAGACTGAGCTGTCGCTGGCCATCCAGGATTCAATCAATGTGGTAAAAGCAGCGGGATATGACCTTGTCATCGTTGAAACGTCCGGTATCGGCCAGGGTGACGCGGAGATTGCGGAAATCTGTGATCTGTCTATGTATGTCATGACAAGCGAATTCGGTGCTCCATCACAGTTGGAAAAAATCGATATGATCGATTACGCAGATTTGATTGTCATCAATAAATTTGAGCGCAAGGGTTCAGAAGATGCGAGGCGCCAGGTACAGAAGCAATATCAGCGCAGCCATATGCTGTTTGATAAAGACCTTGATACGATGCCGGTATACGGAACCATTGCCAGCCAGTTCAACGACCCGGGCACGAACGCATTGTTTGCCGCTCTGGTTGAAAAAATCAATAGCAAATTGGATTTAGGTTGGTCCACTTCTTTTTCAAAAGATGTGGATGTTGAAAAGCAGAATGTCATCATTCCGAATGATCGCCGTTATTATTTGAGGGAAATTTCCGAAACGGTGAGAAATTACCATAAAAAAGCGGGTGAGCAAGCTCGACTGGCCCGTAAATTGTTCCAGCTTCAAGGAGCGATTGAAGCAGTGAAAGAACAGGAAGCGAATGAGGAAGTGCTGACTTCGCTTGAGAACCTGAAGAAGAATGTAGAAGAACAGCTGACTCCGGAATCCAAGAAAATTCTCGATGGCTGGGAAGAGTTCAAAGCGAAATACGGTGCTGATCAATACATCACTAAAATCAGGGATAAAGAGATCATTACAGAACTAAAAACGAAGAGCCTTTCCGGCCTGGACATTCCGAAAGTTGCCCTACCTAAATATAAAGACTTTGGAGAAATCCTTGGTTGGGTCTACAAAGAAAACGTTCCGGGGGCCTTCCCTTACACAGCGGGTGTCTTCCCGTTCAAGCGCAAGGGAGAAGATCCGAAACGGCAATTCGCGGGAGAGGGGACGCCGGAAAGAACCAACCGACGCTTCCATTACCTTTCCAAGGATGATGATGCCAAGCGCTTAAGTACGGCTTTTGACTCTGTAACCCTTTATGGAGAGGATCCAGATCACCGTCCGGATATTTACGGAAAAGTTGGGGAGAGCGGCGTGAGCATCTGTACGCTTGATGATATGAAAAAATTATATGCCGGCTTCGACCTGTGCGCTCCGTCGACATCCGTTTCCATGACGATCAATGGACCAGCTCCGATCATATTGGCGATGTTCATGAATACCGCCATCGATCAGCAGGTGAAAAAGAAAGAAGAAGAGCTTGGCAGAACACTCAGCCTTGAGGAGTTCACCGAGGTGAAAGAGGCTACGCTGAATGTCGTACGCGGTACGGTTCAGGCAGACATTTTAAAAGAAGATCAGGGTCAGAACACGTGCATCTTCTCTACGGAATTTGCCCTAAGAATGATGGGGGATATCCAGCAGTACTTCATCGATCACAAAGTGAGAAATTATTACTCTGTATCGATTTCCGGCTATCATATTGCGGAAGCGGGAGCGAATCCGATTTCACAGCTGGCATTCACGCTTGCCAACGGTTTTACGTACGTGGAGTACTATTTGAGCAGAGGCATGGACATCAATGACTTTGCCCCGAATCTATCATTCTTCTTCTCCAACGGACTTGATCCGGAATATACGGTGATCGGCCGCGTTGCCCGCCGTATCTGGTCGACTGTCATGAGAGATAAGTACGGTGCAAACGAACGCAGTCAGAAGCTGAAGTATCATATCCAGACTTCCGGACGTTCCCTTCATGCGCAGGAGATCGATTTTAACGATATCCGAACAACGTTACAGGCGTTAATGGCGCTGCAGGATAACTGTAATTCCCTCCATACCAATGCGTATGATGAAGCGATTACGACGCCGACAGAGGAATCCGTTCGCCGGGCGATGGCGATTCAGATGATCATCACCAAAGAGCACGGTCTGTCTAAAAATGAAAACCCGCTGCAAGGATCCTTTATCGTGGAAGAGCTGACAGACCTTGTGGAAGAAATGGTACTGGCAGAATTCGACCGCATCAATGACCGCGGCGGCGTGCTGGGTGCGATGGAAACACAATATCAGCGCGGCAAGATCCAGGAAGAATCCATGTACTATGAAATGAAGAAACATAATGGAGACCTTCCGATTGTCGGGGTGAACACGTACTTGAATCCTAATCCGCCATCTGAAGAACAGATGGACAGCATGGAACTTGCACGTGCGACCAAAGAAGAAAAAGAAACTCAGATCACCAACTTGCGCAGCTTCCAGGAACGGAACGGGGAAAATATCGAAGAAGCTCTGAAAAAGCTGAAAGAAGCGGCAGTGGGCGGCGGAAATATCTTCGCTGAACTGATGGAAACCGTTAAAGTCGCAAGTCTCGGACAAATCACAAGAGCCTTATACGAAGTAGGCGGACAATACAGAAGAAACATGTAACCTTAAACTGAAAAAACGATCCAAAGGCCACGCTTTGGATCGTTTTATCCCTTTAAAGCGCTAAGAGGGACTGTCCCTCTTAGTGCTTTAAAGGGGTAAAGTATCCGTTTTTTAACACAGATTTAATATTGCAGGGTCTTATTTTCATCTATAATGGGAAAAGAGTAATGTTTGATGCACAGGACATATGGCAGGGAGTGACATTGTGAAGCTTATCCTTAAATACACCCTGATTTTTGCAGGGTTCATCCTATCGTTTTATTTATATCAGCATCTCCTGGGAGCAATCCCGCTTCTGCTTCTCGCTTTCTACTTTTTTTATGAAGCTTTCTGTGAGATATACGGAAACGCAATGAAACAGAGGCATACGGAATTAGAAAAAGGGGAATTGCCCTGAAGCTGCCCTTACCTGAGCTTATCACCGGCATTCCCCTATCAACTTACCCTTTCTTCCCATCCTCTAAAGTCATTTCCCCACCCTTCTTCTCAGTTGAAAACTTGGAAAAAAATAAAAGAAAAACCGCATAAATCTAGCATAAACCCATTCATATTGTTTATAATGAATAATATGGTTTTAGGCAAATTCGTGAATTATGCCCTTTTATCATTCTTGTGGGCTGCTTTCGTCATTGTGGTTTTATATGGATTTCCTGCTTGTTCATACATAAATTAGGGAAAGAGTACGAATGTATCTTTTTTTAATTATAGTCTTTTAAAAGCAAGTGCCCGAAGCGGAAATCGATTGATTAAGCAATGTGAAAATAGCATCTTTTAATAGAATGTGAAATAGAGAAAGGAAGTGCGTCAGATGAGTTTAAAGCAACTATCGACAGAAGAATTGCGTCAAAAGTCCTTCATAGAATTAGCACATGAACTGCTTTCTGAAAGAAAGCAGGCAATGGCATTTAGTGATTTATTAAAAGAGATGGGTGACATGATGGAATTGTCCGAGGGTGAAGTCCGCTCCCGTATGGTCCAGTTTTACACGGATCTTAACGTTGACGGCCGTTTCATCGCATTGGGCGAGAACCGCTGGGGAATCCGTGCATGGTATCCTGTTGACCAGATTGAGGAAGAAACAGTTCCAACGATCAAGCCGCGCAAGAAAAAAGCGAAGAAAAAAGATGAGGATGATCTGGAAGAAGACTTCGATGATGAAGATCTTGACTTCGACGACCTAGATGATCTGGATGAAGAAGATCTTACAGAAGATGATGACGATCTGGATGAAGACGAAGACCTCGATTCAGATGAAGAAGACGTCGATGACGAACTGATCGATGAAGATGAGTATGACCTTGGCGATGATGACGAGGAAGATGAAGACCTCGAAGAAGAGGAAGAAGATTCTGAAGAAGAAGACAAATAATCAGTTCTTGACATCTTATGTCGAGGAAGGTAGTATGTTATTTGGGCTCCTTAAAAAAGGATCAGAATATAATTTCAACGCTCCCCTTACTACGGTAAGCGGGGGCGTTTTTTGTTTTTTGCACCCCTTTGATGCTGGTTCATGAAGCGAAGTTTCTATTTTTTCCGTTTTTCAAAAGAATGGATAACGACTGCAGCAGCAGTACATAGGAGGCTTTCGGTGAAACAGTCCATGGAATTAATTTCATCATAAGAGACTAATGTTCAGCACTGCTGAACATACTTTTTTTAGACACTAACTTGAAGAAGGGGGTACTTTGCATGACAAAGTATATTTTTGTAACAGGCGGTGTAGTTTCCTCATTAGGAAAAGGAATTACAGCTGCCTCTCTTGGTAGATTATTAAAAAACCGTGGGTTGAAAGTGACAACCCAAAAATTCGATCCTTATATCAACGTGGACCCTGGTACAATGAGCCCGTATCAGCATGGAGAAGTTTTCGTAACAGATGATGGGGCGGAAACCGACCTTGATTTAGGTCATTACGAGCGTTTCATCGATATCAACCTGAATAAATACAGCTCTGTGACAACAGGGAAAATTTACTCAACTGTATTGAAAAAAGAACGCCGCGGCGACTATTTAGGCGGAACGGTTCAGGTTATTCCACATATTACAAATGAAATCAAAGAAAGAGTCTTCCGTGCCGGCCGCGAAACCAATGCGGATATCGTCATCACGGAAATCGGCGGAACAGTAGGGGACATCGAATCCCTGCCATTCCTTGAAGCGATCCGCCAGATCAAGAACGATGTAGGCCGTGACAATGTGATGTACATTCACTGTACACTTGTACCGTACATCAAGGCTGCAGGAGAAATGAAGACAAAGCCAACGCAGCACAGTGTGAAAGAACTGCGAAGCCTTGGCATCCAGCCTACGGTCATTGTCGTGCGAACGGAAATGCCGATGACTCAGGATATGAAAGATAAAATCGCGTTGTTCTGTGACATTGATCAACGTGCGGTTATTGAAGCAATGGATGCGGATACTCTTTATGCGGTGCCGATTGCCCTCCAAGATCAGAAGCTTGACCAGCTCACATGCGAGCATTTGAAGCTTGATTGCGGAGAAGCAGATATGACCGAGTGGAATGAACTCCTTCACAGAGTCCGTAACTTGAGCAAGAAAACGAAAATTGCCCTTGTCGGAAAATATGTGGAGCTTCAAGATGCTTATATTTCAGTGGTAGAAGCTCTTAGACATGCAGGTTACAACTTCGATACAGACGTAGAAGTAAAGTGGCTGAACTCTGAATTGGTCAACGCTGAAAATGTTGATGAATTGATGAGCGATGTGGACGGTATCCTTGTCCCTGGCGGATTCGGCGACCGTGGAGTCGAGGGGAAGATCATCGTAACAAAATATGCGCGTGAGAACAAAGTGCCTTTCCTTGGTATCTGCCTAGGCATGCAGCTGGCGTCTGTTGAATATGCCCGCCACGTGCTGGGTTATGAAACAGCTCACTCCGCTGAGTTGAACCCTGAAACACCGTACCCAATCATCGATTTGCTTCCTGAGCAGAAAGATGTCGAAGACCTTGGCGGAACGCTGCGCCTTGGATTGTATCCGTGTAAACTCATCCCTGGAACGAAAGCATATGAGGCTTATGCAGGCGAAGTTGTTTACGAACGACACCGCCACCGTTATGAGTTTAACAATCACTTCAGAGACGAAATGGAAGAAGCAGGCTTCATCTTCTCTGGTACAAGCCCTGACGGCAGATTGGTGGAGATCATCGAGCTTGCGGACCACCCTTGGTTTGTGGCATCACAATTCCATCCGGAGTTCACATCTCGTCCAACCCGCCCTCAGCCGCTATTCCGTGATTTCATCAATGCGGCTTTGGAAAATGCGAAATAGTAATATGACAAATACAGACGAGCTGATCCGTGTTTTGCGGGTCGGCTCTTTTTTTCGTTATTAAAAGATTGAGTAGGTTTATAAGGAAGTGGATTCTTGGTAGGTTCATGGGGGCAGAATTATGATTGTTTTAGGGTTAGGGTGTCTCATGAGCGGTTCATAAGGCCAAAATTGAGCTGCTTTTAAGGTTAGGGTGCCTCATGAAAGGTTCATAGAGCCAAAAAGCAGGCGATTTTAGGATTAGAGTGTCTCATGAAGCGTTCATAAGACCAAAATTGAGCTGTTTTTAAGGTTAGGGTGCCTCATGGAGCGTTCATAAGACCGAAATGGAGCTGTTTTTAAGGTTAGGGTGCCTCATGAAGCGTTCATAAAGCCAAAAATCAGGGGATTTTAAGATTAGCTTTTTAGCCCCCTTAATCATTTGGACAACTTCTTAGTTAAAAAAGTAAAATAATAACTAAGAAATGTCTTTCAGAAAGGGGATTTGTTTATGGCAAGAAAGATAGATGTTATTGAGGATGTTAAAAAGAAGTACGTCAGGATGGCACTAGAAACAGGGAAACAGGCTTCTATTGCACGCAAGGCCGGTATTTCCTCATCTACACTGAGGAAATGGATAAATGAATATGAAGACGAAATAAGTGAATCTATGGAAAAAGAGGAGATTACTACACTTTCTGAAGATCCAAGCAAAGATGAACTTATGGCGAAATATGAACAGGCTATGAAGTTGTTAGGTGAAAAAGAATTAGAAGTGGCGATGTTAAAAAACCTTTTAAAAAAAGGAACCTAACCGTCCAGGATAAATTAGAGGAAGCTGAAGCTTGGATAGCTGAGGGGTTCTCAGTAAATAAAGTAATGAAACTCTTGGAGGTGCATCGTTCTTTGTATTACTACCATTCGCCTGAAGATGAAGAAGAGACTGTAGCTACAGCCAAAAGGGGCAGGCCTACTCCTGGATATTCAATAACCGTTTCTGGAACTATCGTTCCGGATGAACAAATTGAGGAGTTTTTAATGGAAGCAGTGGAAGGTGAGGAAAGTGTTTATGGATACCGTAAGTTAACCAATCTTCTAAGACAGGAATACAATCTCATTATTAGCCCCAAAAAAGTATATAGGTTATGTGATGAACTGGATATCTTATTGCCGAAGCGAAACGGAGTTTCTCCTTACCCACGAAGGATAGCTAAACAACACACTATTACCAGACCGAATCAACTGTGGCAGCTAGATATTAAATATGGATCAATTAAAGAGAGTGGTCGTTTCTTTTTCTTGGCAAGCGCTATAGACGTATTTGACCGTTGTATTGTCGGGTATTATAAAGGCTCATCTTGTAAAGCCAAGGATATAACAGGAATGCTTCATGAAGCAATTTTGAGGCGCAGAATTCATTTACCGAAGGGCGAAACCAATTCAACGGTTATCATTAGGACAGATAACGGTCCTCAATTTTTAAGTCATGATTTCGGGGAGTTTTGTCTTCATCATGGCATATATCATGAAAGAATTCCTCCAAAGTCACCTAATTTGAATGCATTTATTGAGTCTTTTCATAGTGTGATTGAAAGAGAATGTTATCAACGTCATTCATTTGAATGTTTTGATGAAGCTTACAAAAAAATAGATGAATATATCGAATTTTATAATTACCGTCGATATCATGGGAGTTTGAATTACTTGTCACCTCACCAATTTCACGAACTGTATACGGATAGGAAAGTTCCTCACGACATGGTGATAAGCCTTTAACCACAACATTTTTTCTCCCTCTTCACCTAAACCTAAAACAGATGATGGAACGAAGGTGTCAAGCGTACTTGGCTTGACACTGAAGAGACCTCATCTATAATCACAAAGGTGAAGAAGAGAAAAAAATAAAATAATGAAAAACTAAGCATGGTTAATGATATTAAAGTAATTGTCTAAATTAAGGGGGCCAAGCCGTTAGGGTGTCTCATGGAAGGTTCATAAAGCCAAAAAGCAGTTGATTTCAGGATTAGGGTGTCTCATGAGCTGTTCATAAGGCCAAAAAGCAGGCGATATTAGGATTAGGGTGTCTCATGAAATATTCATAAAGCCAAAAAAGAGGTAATGATAAATAAGGGCAATTCATACCCCATGTAAAGTGAAAAAAGTTTTCATCAGTATAGTTTTGACATACTAAGATGTACACTGTATCAAAAAAGCCCCGGCACAATACCGGGACTGCAAACTTAATGTTCCTCAAGCATCTCTTCAAGAGAAAATTTGATCAGATAATAGATATAAAGTGCGGCCATGCTCGATGGAAAACCGACGCGCTCGCCCAGTTCTTCTCCAGGAAGCATGCCTTTGATCAGCTTCGTATCAATGTGGATATCTGCCATGTCCTTAAGGCTCTCACCTTCATCAGCTACAGCCCCGGAAATCGCTGTAAAGGCAACCCCTTTATCGGCGAGCAGCTTTGCCAGCTTCAGCGCCTCTTCATCATTGGAAAAGCGGGTAATGAGTAATACCCGGTCGGCCTCGGTCAAAGCTTCTGAATTCTCCAAAGCTTTTGCGCTTTCCAATGGCTCCTGGCCGTAAAGTGCCTCCAGTGTGACGCTTTCCATTTCGGCGAATCCTTTTATATAGATATTTCCCTCGCCGACAGTCGCTTGGGCGAGCAGGCGGGCGCCGTCTTCTATCGCAAACTCTTCTTTATCGGCAATCCGATTAAATAATCCGGAAAGCTGGGTTGTAAACATCTTGATCACAGTAAAAATCTCCTTTCTCTTGCTTTAGTGCTTTAAAGTGTGAAGAGGGACTGTCCCTCTTAGTGCATTAAAGTGGTGAAGCGCTAGGTCTATTGATTTTAAGGGTTGTCAACTAAGCGCAAAGGCATTCAACCTAATTCTTATGCGGATCTCCCTGCTACGCCATATAAATTATAAAAGTAACAGGGCGCGCTGTAAAATTATCGGGAAAAGAAGGATTTTGCAAGTCTTATGTTGAAGTATACTTTTGGATTAATATATCATTATACATATCATTTCCAGTAACGAACAAAACCGGGTGCGTCCGGAATGAAGAAAAAACAGCAAAGCGGCGGAAGTGAAGACACCGTCTTGCGGAAGCTTTTACCACGTTTTACGTGTGAATAAGAGGGGAAGAGGTGGATTAGATGGATGAAAAGATTCTCATTGTAGATGATCAATTTGGTATCCGTATATTATTGAACGAAGTATTGCAAAAGGAAGGGTACAACACATTTCAGGCGGCAAATGGAATACAAGCCCTTGATATCGTTGATAAGCACTCCCCTGATCTGGTTTTGCTCGATATGAAAATACCGGGAATGGACGGTATTGAAATTTTAAAAAGAATGAAAGAAAAAGACCCTGATATTCGTGTCATCATTATGACGGCCTATGGCGAGCTGGATATGATCCAGGAGGCGAAGGATCTGGGCGCCATCACCCACTTTGCCAAGCCTTTTGATATTGACGATATCAGGCAGGCAGTGAAACAATACGCCGTGATGTAAACCCTTCCAGAAAATTGAAAATACGAAATAGTACTTCTTTTTATAAAAATGGGGCAGTGAGTTGGTAAAATGTTAACCTTTTTGGTATTATACAGATGAAATTGCAAACACTGAGAAACGGGTATACAGTTACATACTGACTCAATAGAAGGAGGAAAATTTCATGCCTTTAGTTTCAATGAAAGAAATGCTTATTAAAGCAAAAGAAAACAGCTATGCTGTTGGACAATTCAACTTAAATAACCTTGAGTTCACTCAAGCGATCCTGCAAGCTGCAGAAGAAGAGAAGTCACCGGTCATCCTTGGGGTTTCTGAGGGAGCAGCACGCTATATGGGCGGATTCAAGACAGTTGTTAAAATGGTAGAGGGTCTTATGGAAGACTACAACATCACTGTTCCTGTCGCTATCCACCTTGACCACGGTTCAAGCTACGATAAATGTAAAGAAGCAATCGATGCTGGATTCACTTCTGTCATGATCGATGCATCTCACGGTCCTTTCGAGGAAAACATCGAAATCACTTCTAAAGTGGTTGAATATGCTCACTCTAAAGGTGTGTCTGTTGAAGCTGAACTTGGAGTTGTCGGCGGCCAGGAAGATGACGTTGTAGCTGAAGGCGTTATCTATGCTGACCCTAAAGAGTGTCAGGAACTTGTTGAGCGTACTGGTATCGATACATTGGCACCTGCGCTTGGTTCTGTTCACGGACCTTACAAAGGTGAGCCAAACCTTGGATTCAAAGAAATGGAAGAAATCGGTGCAGCGACTGGAGTACCTCTTGTACTTCACGGCGGTACTGGTATCCCTACAAAGGATATCCAAAGAGCGGTTTCTTATGGGACAGCGAAAATCAATGTAAACACTGAGAACCAAATCGCTTCTGCGAAGAAGGTCCGCGAAGTGCTTGCAGAAGATCCACATGTGTATGATCCACGTAAATATCTTGGACCTGCACGTGAAGCGATCAAGCAAACAGTCATCGGCAAGATGCGTGAATTTGGTTCTTCAAACCAAGCTTAATATCTGTCAACACAGAATGGAATACACCTTTATAGAAACCGCCTTACATCATAAGGCGGTTTCCGTTCATTTTGATTGTTTTGAAAATTAAGTCGAAAGAAGGGGACGGGACGATGAAATTTTTTATTGATACAGCAAATATGGATGAAATTCGTGAAGCTTTTGAATGGGGGATTCTCTCAGGTGTTACAACAAATCCCTCATTAGTGGCAAAAGAAGAAGGAGTATCTTTCCATGAACGTCTAAAGGAAATTTCGGACCTGGTACCGGGATCAGTTTCAGGGGAAGTCATTGCCCTGGATGCTGAAGGCATGATCAAGGAAGGGCGCGAGCTTGCGGCGATCGCTCCGAATATCACTGTCAAAGTGCCTATGACTCCTGAAGGGTTAAAAGCGGTATCTGTGTTCTCCAAAGAAGGAATCAAAACGAATGTAACGCTGGTTTTCAGTGCCAATCAGGCTCTGCTTGCTGCAAGGGCAGGTGCTACATATGTCTCTCCTTTCCTTGGAAGATTGGATGATATCGGCCATGACGGGATGGAGCTGATTGAGAAAATCGCTGAAATTTTCGCGCTTCATGGTATTGAAACCGAAATTATTGCCGCTTCAATCAGACACCCGCAGCATATTACGGATGCCGCTCTGAGAGGTGCACATATTGCTACTACACCATTTAAAGTCCTTAGCCAGATGTTCAAGCATCCATTGACAGACAAAGGAATCCAGGCATTCCTTGATGACTGGAATAAGCGTTCAGGACAATAATTTAGTTATTATCCATGTAAGGAACAAATAAATGGAATAACATTTATGCGGTAAGAAGCACCTGGAGGGGAAATCAATGGATTGAGTCCGGCTCCAGCGGCCAACGCGGAGCACATTTCGGTCTCTCGCTTGCTATAGTCAACATCGGCTCGCTTCGCTTGCGGTGTTACCTTTTCTCATGCGAGAGCCCTCCAATTTGTACGGTGCTGAACGGCCGCTTCCGCTTTTTGTAGTAAAAAAGGTATAATTCACAAAAAAATCTATTCACCTATACATGTTTTGACGAATTATGTATAAACTAGTAGACAATACTTCTTAGAATTATTTTTATTGGTAAAAATAACCATAATAAAGCATCCAGTATAAATCGTCACTTAGTTTATGGAAAATTCCTCAAGGAAATATGGAAGGGAGTCTAAAATGGAAAAGCTTAAAATTGCAGGCGGTTATCCACTGAAAGGCACAATCAAGGTAAGTGGAGCGAAAAACAGCGCTGTGGCCCTTATTCCGGCAACCATTCTTGCCGACTCTCCAGTAACAATTGAAGGTTTACCTGATATTTCAGATGTTCAGACATTAAAGTCTCTTCTAGAAGAAATCGGCGGCGAAGTTTCGTTCGAAGAAGACGGAGAGATGAGAGTGGATCCTTCGCAAATGATTTCAATGCCTTTGCCAAGCGGTAAGGTAAAAAAACTGAGAGCATCCTATTATCTGATGGGTGCGATGCTCGGGCGGTTCAAGAAAGCAGCAATCGGCCTTCCAGGCGGGTGCCATCTTGGCCCTCGTCCGATCGACCAGCACATCAAAGGCTTTGAAGCTTTAGGAGCGGAGGTTACGAATGAGCAGGGTGCCATCTACCTGCGAGCGGAAGAACTTCGCGGGGCGCGCATCTACCTTGATGTCGTCAGTGTTGGAGCAACCATTAATATTATGCTGGCAGCTGTCAGGGCTAAAGGCCAGACAATCATAGAAAATGCAGCAAAAGAACCTGAAATCATTGATGTGGCTACATTACTTTCAAATATGGGAGCAAGAATCAAAGGTGCCGGTACCGATGTTATCCGTATTGACGGGGTGGAAAACTTGAGCGGATGCCGCCATACGATTATTCCTGATCGTATTGAAGCGGGCACCTTCATGATTTTGGGGGCGGCAGCCGGAGAAGGCGTGCTGATTGATAACGTCATTCCGCTCCATATGGAATCTTTGATTGCCAAGCTGCGCGAAATGGGTGTTCCGATCGAATCAGGTGATGAGCAGATCTTCATCGGAAAGGCTGATAATTTGAACGCAGTCGATATCAAGACTCTTGTATATCCTGGTTTCCCTACAGACTTGCAGCAGCCTTTTACAGCCCTTTTAACAAGAGCAAAGGGATCGGCCGTTGTGACAGACACGATTTATTCTGCACGCTTTAAGCACATCGATGAGCTTCGCAGGATGAATGCCAATATTAAAGTGGAAGGCCGATCTGCCATCGTCAACGGGCCTGTCCAGCTTCAAGGGGCAAAAGTGAAGGCGAGTGACTTGAGAGCGGGTGCAGCCCTTGTTGTAGCCGGCCTTATGGCGGAAGGCGTCACAGAAGTGACAGGCCTGGAACATATAGACCGGGGATACAGCAATCTGGTTGAAAAGCTGGAAGGATTGGGTGCAACGATCTGGCGTGAAAAAATGACGCCGGAAGAATTGGAACAGCTGAAAAGTTCTTGATTCCTTAATTTGAAAAGGTTGCTGAATGTAAGGACTTATAAAGAGAGAGTAGCTCTTTCTTTCTGCTTACCATAATACTTCAAGGTGAACAGGATGATGTCTCTGAAGTTATTATTGAAAAGCAACATAATTCTAGAAAAAATCCTTTGAAAAAAAGTGTTAGTTTATTTCAATATTAAACTGGTTGATTGGAGCGAAAGGTGTACGATCTCCTGCGGGAGTAGCGGGACAGGTGAGACCCCCATTCCAGTTGCAGCGCCCATCCCCTCGGGGTCAAATAACCCACAGCGAATAAAAGGAAAGAGCACCTTTTCTTCACTGTGGAACATTTACCTGTCGGGGCTGAGCAGGGCGCTTCCACTTTTTATACAGGCGTAGCCGAGGAGGCTCAACGCCCGCCCCGCGGAGTCGTACACCTGCAGCGGAAATCATACAACTTTTAAAATAATTCTGTCGCTCTCTGGTTAATGTGTTACAATATATTTATTATTATGCTATACAATTCGTATATAAAAATATATTTGTGACACAGGAGGCAGAAACTGATGGAAAGAAGTTTATCAATGGAACTTGTACGTGTAACAGAAGGAGCAGCGCTTGCGTCAGCCCGCTGGATGGGAAGAGGAAAGAAAAACGAAGCAGATGATGCTGCGACATCAGCAATGAGAGATGTATTCGATACTGTACCGATGAAAGGGACCGTTGTCATTGGGGAAGGGGAAATGGATGAAGCCCCGATGCTCTATATCGGTGAAAAATTGGGGACAGGCTATGGTCCGCGTGTAGACGTAGCGGTCGATCCTCTTGAAGGGACCAATATTGTTGCCTCAGGAGGCTGGAATGCCCTTGCCGTGTTGGCAGTCGCTGACCATGGCAACCTGCTGAATGCGCCGGATATGTATATGGACAAGATAGCGGTTGGACCAGAAGCGGTCGGCCAGATTGATATCAATGCATCAGTGTTGGATAACCTGAAAGCAGTCGCAAAAGCAAAAAATAAAGATATTGAAGATGTGGTGGCGACGGTCCTGAATCGTGAGCGCCATGCTCATATCATTGCCCAGCTGAGAGAAGCCGGTGCGAGAATCAAGCTGATCAACGACGGCGATGTAGCCGGTGCAATGAATACAGCGTTTGATCATACGGGTGTCGACATCCTGTTCGGTTCCGGCGGGGCGCCTGAAGGCGTTTTAGCTGCAGTGGCATTAAAATGTCTTGGAGGAGAAATCCAAGGAAAGCTTCTGCCGCAAAATGAAGAGGAAGCCGTACGATGTGAAAGCATGGGTCTTGATTGCAGCAAGGTCCTCCGAATGGAAGACTTAGTACGCGGCGATGACGCAATCTTTGCTGCAACAGGCGTCACGGATGGCGAGCTTCTACGAGGTGTACAGCTGAAGGGTACCCACGGATTGACTCATTCCGTCGTCATGAGGGCCAAGTCCGGAACAGTCCGTTTTATCGACGGCCGCCACAGCTTGCAAAAGAAACCTAATTTGGTGATTAAGTAAGCAATTCAACTAGGAATGCTCTTTATAATGAGTTGATTGAAGCGGAAGGTGCGTGATCTCCTGCGGGATTAGCGGCACGTCTAGTTCCAGCGCCAAGCCCCTCGGGTCAGGCATCTGGAGTGGAAATCAACCAGCCTTGTTTATCTAGTGGGCTATACCATTCTGTAAATATAAATAATCGTCAGCTTTAGTGGAGCTATTCCATTGAAGCTGACATTCCTATATAAAGAGAGAAAATAAACGGGTATTCCTCTGCCCAAAAGACTTTTTCCTTCCCTTTCAATTCCTTTGTTGATTTCAACAGAAAAATATGATTAGATAGTAGTTGTTTTATTTTCGCAAATAGTAGAAAAAATACTTCACAAGAAATTGCTTCTTTATTTCTTCTAATTAATTTTCCAGCAATTTTTCCTATCATAACGTTCTCCATATGGTAGATTTCAAATAATCGAAGAGTGGTGTCTTTATGGAATTAACGATCAAAAGTCTAGAAAACATGAAACTGAAAGAATTGTATGAATTAGCAAGAGAATATAAAATTTCCTACTATAGCAAGCTGACTAAAAAAGAACTTATCTTTGCAATTCTGAAAGTAAGAGCTGAAAAAGAAGGCTATTTCTTTATGGAAGGTGTTCTGGAGATCATCCAATCGGAAGGGTTCGGATTCCTGCGTCCGATCAATTATTCTCCAAGTGCCGAGGATATCTATATATCCGCTTCACAAATCCGCCGTTTTGATCTGCGGAATGGGGACAAGGTTTCCGGTAAAGTGCGTCCTCCAAAGGAAAACGAGAGATATTTCGGTCTGTTGCATGTAGAAATGGTCAACGGCGAGGAGCCAGAAGCGTCTAAAGAACGTGTTCATTTCCCAGCTCTTACTCCTTTGTATCCTGACCGCCAAATCAAATTGGAAACAGCACCAAACAAAATATCCACACGTATCATGGATCTGATTTCTCCTGTCGGTTTTGGTCAGCGTGGTCTGATTGTGGCTCCTCCAAAAGCAGGTAAAACAATGCTTTTAAAAGAGATTGCCAACTCAATCACAACGAATAATCCTGAAGCGGAACTGATTATCCTGCTGATTGATGAGCGTCCTGAGGAAGTAACGGATATTGAACGTTCGGTTGAAGCCGAAGTGGTTAGCTCGACGTTTGATGAAGTGCCTGAAAATCATATCAAAGTGGCAGAACTAGTGTTAGAACGTGCAATGCGTCTTGTGGAGCATAAGCGCGATGTCATTATTCTTATGGATAGTATCACACGTTTGGCCCGTGCTTATAACCTCGTTATCCCGCCAAGCGGAAGAACCCTTTCCGGTGGTATTGATCCGGCCGCATTCCACCGTCCGAAACGTTTCTTCGGTGCTGCGCGTAACATTGAAGAGGGCGGAAGCTTGACGGTCCTTGCGACTGCACTTGTTGACACTGGTTCCCGTATGGATGATGTCATTTATGAGGAATTCAAGGGAACAGGTAACATGGAGCTTCACCTTGACCGTTCACTTGCTGAAAGAAGAATTTTCCCTGCAATCGATATCCGCCGTTCCGGAACAAGGAAAGAAGAGCTTCTTATTCCTTCTGAAAACCTTGATAAGCTGTGGGCGATCCGCAAAGCAATGTCAGACGCACCTGACTTCGCGGAGAAATTCCTGCGCAAGCTGAAAAAATCAAAAACAAACGATGAGTTTTTCGAAGTCCTTCATGAAGAGTCCAAAGGCAAACGCGGATAACACTTTTATCCTTTAAAGCGCTAAGAGGGACAGTCCCTCTTCGTGCTTTAAAGCGGTGAAGTGAATATTATCCAGCTCAAAAACCAGGTTGCATTTCGGGGTTGGACTTGTTATAATATTGTCAGTGTGTTTTTAAAGTGGATGCGGTAAGGGGCTGGTCAAACGGCTTATGCTCATATCGCATATTTTGGAATATATAACTCTGTCTCAGATGATTCAGGGCGGAAGGAGATGAAAAAGAATGAAACAAGGAATTCATCCAGCTTATAACAAAGTGATGGTTACATGTGCTTGCGGTAACGAATTCGAAACAGGTTCTGTTGAGAAGGAAGTTAAAGTAGAGGTATGCTCTGAGTGCCATCCTTTCTACACTGGTCGTCAAAAATTCGCTGATGCCGGCGGACGTGTTGATCGTTTCAACAAAAAATACGGCCTTAAAAACAAAGAACAATAATTTTAGAAAAACGGCGGCGGGTATCCGGCGACCTGCAGGCTTTTGTGCTTAGCAGCCACCCGTATACCGCCCTTTCTAATTTTACAGAAAACAGGCAAGGATTTTATGCTTGCCTGTTTTTTATTTCTCTTTTATGAGAAAATAGGTAAGACTAAGTGGAGGCAGTTTGTAAAACTGTGCCTCTTTTTTTCTGACATTGAACTTTTATCGGCATTCTGCTCGAGACCGCCCATACTGTAATTGCACTTATTTATTTTTTATTTCATTGGGTGTGTTCTGAATACATAGGATGCTTTTTCATAATGAATTTAGGATTACGATCGAGGAAGGAGAGGGCTAATTTCATGTATATCATGAAACAGACCGGTTGGTTGGAAGTAATTTGCGGAAGCATGTTCTCAGGAAAATCTGAAGAGTTGATACGACGCGTCAGAAGAGCGCAATTCGCCAAGCAGGAAATCATGGTCTTCAAACCGAAATTAGATAACCGTTACAGTGAGGAGTCGGTGGTTTCTCATAATGGGAATTCTGTCATTGCCAAGCCTGTTGAATCTTCATTGGATATTCTTAAAGAAGTAACGGCCAATGTAGATATCGTTGCTATCGATGAAGTCCAGTTTTTTGACGAAGGTATCGTGGAAGTCGCACAAAAACTGGCTGACGGTGGCCACCGTGTGGTTACTGCAGGACTTGACCAGGATTTCCGTGGAGAACCATTTGGTCCCATGCCCCGCCTGATGGCTGCCGCTGAGCAGGTGACCAAATTACAGGCAGTGTGTTCTGTTTGTGGATCGCCCGCCAGCCGTACGCAGCGACTGATTGATGGAAAGCCTGCAGGCTATGATGATCCTGTCATACTGGTTGGGGCTTCCGAAGCTTATGAGCCAAGGTGCCGTCACCATCATCAAGTTCCAAAGGGAATCAGCGTCAGTCAGGAATCGATCGTGAAGGAAGTATAATTTTTATTTGCCGGGAGCTAAGTGCTCTCGGTTTTTTTATGCCGATTAAAATGGGTTAAGTCAGATTTTTTTAGGCGATAAAAAGAATGCTCATGCTGGAAGTGAGCTTTTAAAGATAATTTAAGGAGATGATTCAGTTCTCAAAGGGGTGATTGGAGCGGAAGGTGCGTGATCTCCTGCGGGATTAGCGGGACGTCTAGTTCCAGCGCCCAGCTCCTCGGGATCAAATAACCCGAAGAGAATAAAAGGAAAGATCGCCTTTTTTTCTTTTCGGAACATTTGCCTGTCGGAGCTTAACAGCGCGCTTCCACTTTTGATGACAGGTGAGACCAAGGTTACGTACCCACTGGAACGTAACCCCACAGGCGCAGCCGAGGAGGCTAATCCAGTTCCAGCGGCCGAGGGTCCGTACCCACTGGAACGGACTTAGTGACTAGCAGATTTCGGTCTCTCTCCTTGCGATAAGTCATCATCGAATCGCTAGCGCTCTTCGTGATTCCTTTAACTCATACGAGAGCCCTAAAATCTGTACGTCACTGAACGGCGCTTTCGCTTTTTAGTTCACCGCCCGCCCCGCGGAGTCACGTACCTGGAGCGGAAATCAAAAACCTCTTTTAAAGGTGCGCCGTATAACCTCCTGACCATAGGACAACCTATGCTCAGGAGGTGTTTTTGATGAAAAAAATCTTGAGTTTATTTGCACTGACAATTTTAGTAACTGCCTGCGGAGTGCAAGATGGTGATAATCTTTATGTGCAGGATGAGGATCAGAACGGCAGAAGGTTCGTCAATAATGATTTAAATGATGTAGATACAAACCAAAATATCGATCAACCGATGGAAACCAATCAGAACCCAAACTTTATTGATTTGTCGGAAACGCAGCCGAATACAGGGACCGATGTTAATAAAGCAAGGGAAGTCATAGAAGAATACACAGATTACGAAGCGGATGAGGTCTGGATCAACGGCCAGCAGATGTGGGTGACAGCCCATACAAGGGAAGAGCTTTCACAGGATAGACGTGAAAAGGAAGAAGCGGATCTTCGTAAGCGTCTGACGAGAGCGTTACCCCGTTATAAAATCAATGTAAAGATCTCAGAACGGTAAGAGGGCTGCCCTTTTACCGTTTTTTCTCCTTATGGCCAGGGGGTTACATACAAAGTCCATCACCTGCCACTTTACCGTTTCTTGTGTTTAATGCCCTCATATAATATAATTAGACTGTTATGGATTAAAATTGAGGTGAATAGCTGTGTTCGATCGTTTACAAGCAGTTGAAGATCGCTACGAAAAGCTGAATGAGCTTTTAAGCGACCCGGAAATTGTGAATGACCCAAAGAAGCTAAGAGAATATTCAAAAGAACAATCTAACATCCAGGAAACTGTTGAAGCATATCGTGAATATAAGGAAGCAACGTCCCAGTTCAAAGATGCCAAATCAATGCTTGAAGAAAAGCTTGATGCTGACATGCGCGAAATGGTCAAAGAGGAAGTCTCTGAACTGGAAGAAAAAATTGAGCAGCTTGAGGAAAGAATGAAGATTCTTCTTATCCCGAAAGACCCTAATGATGACAAGAACGTTATCATGGAGGTCCGCGGAGCAGCGGGCGGCGACGAGGCTGCCCTGTTTGCAGGCGATCTATATCGTATGTACAGCCGTTATGCGGAAGCTCAAGGCTGGAAGACAGAAGTCATGGAAGCCAACTCAACTGGTGTCGGCGGTTATAAAGAGATTATCTTTATGATCAACGGTAACGGTGCTTATTCAAAAATGAAGTATGAGAACGGTGCCCACCGCGTGCAGCGTGTCCCGGAAACAGAATCCGGCGGACGTATTCATACGTCAACGGCAACCGTAGCGTGCCTGCCTGAAGCTGAAGAAGTCGAAATCGATATCCATGAAAAAGATATCCGTGTCGACACATTCGCTTCCAGCGGCCCGGGCGGACAAAGTGTTAACACGACGATGTCGGCTGTGCGTTTGACTCACTTACCGACAGGTGTCGTGGTTTCCTGTCAGGACGAAAAATCACAAATCAAGAATAAAGAAAAAGCTATGAAAGTACTTCGTGCCCGCGTTTACGATAAGTTCCAGCAAGAGGCACAGGCAGAATACGATGCCAACCGTAAGTCTGCAGTAGGTACGGGAGACCGTTCCGAGCGTATCCGTACGTACAACTTCCCGCAAAACCGTGTAACGGATCACCGCATCGGCTTGACGATTCAAAAACTTGACCAGATTTTAGAAGGTAAAATGGATGATGTCATTGATGCACTTATCCTTGAAGATCAGTCTAAACTGCTCGAGAGAATGGAAGAATAATGAGTAAGTGCAATACAGTGTTTGAAGCCCTAAAATGGGCTTCTTCTTTTTTGATAGAAAATAAGCGGGATGAAAATGCGGGAGAATTATTGTTGAAACACTTGCTGGAGATGGATAGGTCCCAGCTGCTGGCAAATCAGAGGATGATTCTGGATGATAAGGTAAAGCTGGAATTCGCCCGTGGAATCACCGATCACATCCAGGGAATCCCGATCCAGCATATTATCGGGTTTGAAGAGTTTTACGGACGGAAGTACACAGTGAATGAGCATGTGCTGATTCCGCGGCCGGAAACAGAGGAATTGGTTTATTATACATTGGAAAAGGTCTCTAAGCATTTTGGTGCTGCAGAAGGACTGCAGCTGGCTGACATCGGAACTGGAAGCGGTGCGATTGCGGTTACGCTGAAGTTGGAGAAGCCGGAGTTTACGGTAACCGCAGTTGATATTTCGGGAGAAGCTCTTGGAGTGGCCCAGAAAAATGCCGAGGAGCTTGGGGCCCAAGTGCGATTTTTAGAAGGTGATTTGCTGCAGCCGATCATTTCTGATGGGGTGAAGTTTGATGTGCTTGTATCCAATCCGCCATATATCCCTTTGAGTGATCTGTCTTCTTTATCGGAAGTCGTCAAAGATCATGAACCGCACTCTGCGCTTTTCGGAGGGGAAAGCGGCCTTGAGTTCTATCAGCGATTTATGGAGGAACTGCCGCAAGTCATGAAAGATAGATTTTTGGTTGGATTTGAGATCGGAGCCGGACAGGGAGAAGCGGTCGCCGGCATGCTCCGCGGCGCCTTCCCGGATGCGCAAACTGAAATCATCCACGATATCAACGGAAAAGACCGGATGGTATTCTGCGTGAAATGACTTTAACACATTAAAGCGCTAAGAGGGACAGTCCACGGGTGTTGATTAACCATAATATGTAAAACAACCTAGATAATTAGACAAAAAAACCCACTCTCCTTTAAAATGATTGTTACCTCTAACAAAACCAAAAAGGAGAGTGGGTTCATTGACTAACTTTAACAAATTATCAGAGGTTCTTCAAACTATCATTACAGATGAAGAAGTGGCAAATCTTTGCGAGAAGTGGGGCTATGAAGATACAGCTAGGAAGTTATCTGCCCACGATTTGATACACTTTTTTATTATTTCCTCTGCGAAAAAATGGGAAGGTTTTCGAGATGCCGAGACGAAATTGCCAAAGGAAAAAAGTTTACCTTCCGTAGATCACTCTACCCTTGCCAAAAAAGCTCAGAGTGTCCCTTATCAAATCCTTCAAGAACTATTCTCCCGTATTGTAGACCGCTTAGGACGTAGAGTTCGTCGAGCCCTTTTCAAACCCTTTAAGCTATTTGCCGTTGATTCCACCACCATTACTTTCCAACACCCAGATATGAGCTGGGCGGGGTATACACGTACCCGCCATGCGATTCGGCTGCATACAAAATTTGATGTAGAGGATAGTCAACCTACTCAAGTAGTCCAGACAACTGGACGACACCACGATGTCATGGTAGCACCCAAACTCTATGAAAATTTAGAACCTCTCTCCATCATCACAGCTGATAGAGGCTATGCACGCACAAAAGATTTTCAAAAGTTACATGAACACGAACAGTTCTTTGTGATTAGAGTCGCAAACTTCTTCTCCCTCTCGGAAGAGACGGAACACAGTGTTCCACTTGATGAATATGGTCGTATTAAAAAAGATGTGACAGCCCTTATCGGAAAAGAATCCCGAAAGACAGACACTCGCTTTAGACTAGTTACATTCACGGACAACGAAGGAAATGAAATAAGAGTGGCAACGAACCTTATGATGATGTCGCCAGAAGACATTGCTTACATCTACAAGCTTAGGTGGCAAATCGAGTTGTTTTTCCGCTGGATAAAAGGAAATTTAGACCTTTCCAACCTATTCGGAAATTCCCCAAACGCTGTGTATAGCCAAGTTTTTGGCACTCTTATCAGTTATTTTATATTACGTAGTATTTATAATGAGACAAAAAAAGAGTGGGCTATCTTATATAATTACACCTTCATTGAGTTTACCCGTCGTTATATGGCACACACCCTGCCTGTGGAGGTAAGGTGTGCCATTAAATCGCTTTTTAAACGAAGGGGAAGTCTGTGTCAATCAATTGGAAAAATATAGCTAATCAACACCCGTGAGGGACAGTCCCTCTTAGTGTGGTGACGCTGTACCGCGTTAATTTGTGATAGGGGACTGTCCCTTGTTACTTTAACGCAGCAGAGCAAAAGTTATCATTCTAGTATTTTGAATTTTATATGATTTTGCTAGTTTAAGAATTCTCATTTCTGTCCACACTGTTTTACTGAAGGGACGGTGGAAGAAATGAAATTAAAATTAGCATGGATGTACATTATTACGTTAAGCATTGGAACTATTTTAAGTTTATATATACCGAAACAGGAATCCATCTCCGCACAGCAGGAGATCCAGGTCATTCCCAATGAAGCGATCCGATTGAGAATTCTGGCAGACAGTGATAGAGAAGAGGATCAGGCAGTCAAGCAGTTGATCCGTGACAGGGTGAATGAAGAGATTACCGCTTGGGTGGAAAACCTGACGTCGCTTGAGGAAGCCCGTTCAACGATTAAAGCCGGATTGCCTGAGCTGCAAGAGATTGCAGAAGCAGCCATGGTAGAAGAAGGCTTGACGCAATCAGTGAAAGTTGAATTTGGCAAAGTCGATTTTCCGACAAAGCTTTACGGACAGTTCCTGTATCCTGCAGGCAAATACGAAGCCATTTTAATCACTTTAGGCAGCGGAAAAGGAGCGAACTGGTGGTGTGTCCTGTATCCGCCTCTATGCTTCCTCGATTTTTCAAGTGGTACGGCTGTCAGGAGCCCTGGGTTTGAGTCTACAGCAGAAGCGAGTGAGGTTGACGAGGGGAGCGTGCAACCTGCAGTTGCAGAAGAGGAAGCTGTTCCAGAAAAACAAGAGAATCAAGTTGATAATCAAGAGACGGGTCAATCCGCGGCAGTCGGCGATACAGGTGAAACGGTTATGACAGAAGAAAAAACACAAAGTGGACACGTTGTGGATAATAAGGAAACGGAAGCTGCTGAGCCCCTTTTTGTAAAAGAAGAAGAAAGTAAAGTAGAGGTCAGATTTTTTGTAGTAGATTTCCTGAAAGGCCTTATGGATTAAGATGTTGGAAAAAAAGGGCATCAACCGCTGAAACAATGGCGGCGGGTGCCCTTTATCTAATAAATTGATATAAGCGTGACAGGCACGCCCAAACTTAAGTATCCGGTGGAACTCATTGCCGAGCCTCTGTTCTTTATGAAGCGGAATACAACAGTACAATTACATTAAATACTATTTCTAGTTCTATTCACTCTCTCAATACATATCTATTAAATATAAAGAGAAATTGAGAGAGGTGCAGTGCATGCTGAAAACAATCAGGAAAGCTGTGGAAAAAGATAGTCAATGCATTAAGGCGTTTTTGGAACGTGCAGGGTTAAGTTCAATTGGCGTTGAGGAGACTGTTGATAACTTTTTAATGGTGGAAAATGAAAAAGGGGAGATCGAAGGGACGCTTGGTCTCGAAATTCAGGAACAATCGGGCCTACTGAGATCACTCGTTGTGAAACCAACAATGAATAGTGAAGATTTATTTGCGCTCTTTCAGGAAATCCTACAATTAGGAAAGGAAAAACAGTTATCTACTATTTATCTCCTTTCCAACAAACAAGCATCCATTCAATTTTTCCACATACTCGGTTTCAAACAAGTAGATACGACTGTTTATCCAGAGGAATTGAACAACTTTACCCATGCAAAAGCCTTATCCACAGTGGATAACCCCACAATCATGCGGTTTGAATTCTGACCTTTTAACCAATTAACGCTGTAAAGCAGTGAGAGGGACTGTCCCTTTCACTGCTTTACTGTGTTAAAGAGTTTGGTTAAGCTGTACACAGAGTTATGCACATATTTATTGAAGTTATGCACATTTTGTGGATAAGGTTTGAATAACTTTGTCAATTCTTATATACTTGCAAAAGTAGAAATGTTAGTGGATAGTTAAATTTCCGCGGGAAACGAGCTTTCTCGACATAAATCTTGTTTAAAATATAAAGGTGGATCACAATGAAGATGAATTACTGGACTGTGGAGAACAATGTGGATACAAGTAAAAGTTGTCCACAGATTGTGGAAGCATCTCAATTTTTAAAAGATAACGAGGTCATTGCTTTTCCTACAGAGACTGTTTATGGTCTGGGAGCCAATGCAATGTCGGATGAAGCAGTGGATAAGATTTTCGCCGCCAAAGGCAGGCCTAGCGATAATCCACTGATTGTCCACATATCCAACAAAGAGCAATTAAATGAACTGGTGGAAGATATACCTGCTGCTGCCCAGACTTTTATGGATCAATTTTGGCCGGGCCCTTTAACGATTATTTTTAGCAAAAAAGAGGGAGTGCTTTCGGAAAGAGTGACGGCGGGATTGGATTCAGTCGGTATCCGGATGCCGGATCATCCAGTGGCGCTTGCATTGATAGAAGCTGCGAACCTTCCGATTGCGGCTCCTAGTGCGAATGTATCGGGACGACCGAGCCCTACCACAGCTCAGCACGTGATACAGGATTTGGAGGGGAGAATCAGCGGAGTCATTGACGGAGGGGAAACCGGTGTCGGCGTTGAATCGACGGTGGTCGATTGTACCTCTGAAATCCCTGTTATCTTAAGGCCGGGTGGTGTCACGAAGGAACAGTTGGAAGAGGCTGCAGGCCGGGTGCTGGTCGACCCTTCTTTAGCTGAAGGAGAAGGTGCCCCGAAATCACCGGGAATGAAATATACCCACTATGCCCCGGATGCCCCGTTGATCTTATTGGAAGGCAGCCGAGAATGGATGCAGTCAGTGATTGATGAAAAACGAAAGGCCGGCATGAAAGTCGGGGTGCTGACAACGGAAGAAAGCGCAGACTTTTACAACGCAGATAAGATCCTTGTCACCGGCAGCCGATCGGACCTCAGCACAGTCGCCCATTCTCTGTACGATGTGTTGCGTGCTTTTAATGAGAGTGACGTGGATATTATTTTTTCAGAGACCTTTCCGCAGGAAGGTGTCGGGATGGCCATCATGAACAGGCTGCAGAAAGCGGCAGGATATAACTTGATAAAAGAAGAGTAGGGGGGAGCGGCAGTCGAACTGCTGCTCTTTTTCAGTTTTAAAGAAATAATTTCCCTTGGACGTGCATAGAGTGTGATGTAGGCACGTCCAAAGGAGGAAATAGAAATGACGACCGTTATAGCTGAGTTATTCACGTTGGTGTTGATGGCATTTGCCCTTGGGATGGATGCCTTTTCGATAGGTATTGGCATGGGAATGGTGAGACTTCGCTTGCGACAGATCTTTTACATAGGGTTGACGGTGGGGGCTTTTCATGTCTGGATGCCGCTGCTTGGCATGATGACGGGGAAGTTCCTTTCAGAAAAATTCGGTTCATTCGCAGCCTATGCAGGGGGAATTCTGCTGATTGTGCTTGGAATTCAAATGGTGTTGGCCAGCTTCAAAGAGGATGAGAGCTCAGTTATGACGCCAGTCGGGTTCGGACTTTTGCTGTTTGCGCTAAGTGTAAGTTTAGACAGCTTTTCAGTCGGCTTGACCTTGGGGATCTTTGGGGCAAGGACAGCCGCCGCCGTCATTTGTTTTGGAGCGGCTGCAACCCTATTGACCTGGGGCGGACTTTTGGTCGGTCGCCGTGTGCAGGGATGGCTTGGATCCTACAGTGAAGCGCTCGGAGGCTGCATCCTCTTCGCCTTTGGAATCAAACTCCTGCTGCCATTTTAATCGGCTGACTTTAGCGCACTAACGCACGATAGGGGACAGTCCCTCTTCGTGCGTTAATGCGTTAATACGCTAAGAGGGACTGTCCCTTTCAGTGCTTTAAAGCGCTGAAAGGGTTTTTGTTTTGGGGAATTTTTAAAGAGCTGCGGCTATAGAGAAGTCGGTTTATGGATTATAATAAGGGTAAGGAGATGGTTTTATGAATATCTTATTTGTTTGTACGGGAAATACCTGCCGCAGCCCCATGGCAGAAGCGATTCTGAGACATAAAGGACAAGACCGGTTCACAGTGAAATCGGCAGGAGTGTTTGCGGCTGATGGACATGAGGCTTCTTTCCAGACTCAAGAAGTGTTAAAAGAGAATGAGATACTCCATGAGCACAAATCCAGTTCACTGAACTCTGAAGACATTCAGTGGGCAGATTATATTTTTACCATGACAGAAGGCCACAAACAATCGATTGCCGCCATGCACCCTCAGGCAGCGGATAAAACTTTTACCTTAAAAGAATTTATCAATGAAGATGAAATGGATCGAGATATTATAGATCCTTTTGGCGGCAGCCTTGAGATTTATCGAAGAACGTATAAAGAGCTGGACAGTTTGATTGACAGGTTAGTAGTAAAGCTGGAAAACTCATGATTAGTTTGAAGTCAAACCTGGTGTGAAAAGGAAAAGAATAGAGGGAGCGAATTTAGCAGTAAGATTGGTTTTGGGGGTACGCACCAACCTTGTTGGAATACCAATATTACTGTAAAGCAGGAAAAAATATAACAGCGCAGTCTTGGCAGAGAGAGTGTGTGGTCCCATCAAACAAAAGGTGCCAGAATATTGCTCCCAAAATCAATAATTCTTTATAATTTTGCAGTGGTATGTAAAAATTAAACTATAACTCATTATGGCAGGAGGAATACGGCATGAAAGTCGCAATTGCATCAGATCATGGCGGTATCAATATTCGTGAAGAAATAAAAGGGTTACTTACCGAATTGGAAATTGAGTTCGATGATTTTGGGTGTGAATGTGATGCATCCGTCGATTACCCTGATTATGCCCAGCCTGTAGCTGAAAAAGTAGCGAACGGGGAGTATGACCGGGGAATACTGGTCTGCGGAACAGGAATCGGCATGAGTATTTCTGCGAATAAAGTGAAAGGGATCCGCTGCGCGCTGGTACACGATGTGTTTAGTGCGAAAGCAACCCGTGAACATAATAACAGCAACGTTCTTGCAATGGGCGAGAGAGTAATTGGCCCAGGGCTTGCCAGGGAAATTGCAAAGGTATGGCTGGAAACCGAATATGAAGGCGGCCGTCACGACCGTCGAATCGGAAAAATTACAGAGTATGAGGAGAAAAATAGATAGTAGACGCGGCTTGTAAGTATAGAGAAGGAGGCAGCAATGATGGATGTCGAAGTTCTCAACAACCAAATGAATTCTATCTTAACTGAATTTAAAGAGCAGTCTCCGTTGACTAGCGGAAACCTCCTGGTCATCGGCTGTTCAACGTCAGAAGTCATCGGACAAAGAATCGGTACAGCCGGCACCTCAGAAGCGGCTGAAGTGATTTTTGAAAAAGTAAAGGTGTTTGCAGATGAACAGGGTTCCGGCATTGCTTTTCAATGCTGTGAACATCTTAACCGTGCCTTGGTAATGGAACGGAAATGGGCATTAAAAAGAGGCTATGTGGAAGTATCGGTCATACCGGTCAGAACAGCCGGCGGCGCGATGGCGACCTATGCTTATGAAAAGTTTGACGATCCTGTAGTCGTCGAGTTTGTGAAAGCTGAAGCGGGAATCGATATCGGGCAGACCTTGATTGGAATGCACCTGAAACATGTGGCGGTCCCTGTGCGGGTATCTCAAAAGATGCTGGGGGAAGCGCATGTCACCCTCGCTAAAAGCAGGCCGAAATTAATCGGCGGTGCCCGTGCCGTCTATGAACCTAAACCGGAAAATAAATCGTGTTAAAAGGGCAAGATGGCGGAGAACGTGTCCGCCATTTTTTATTTGAAACAAGTGCTTTAGCACATTAACGCGCGAAGAGGGACAGTCCCTTTCAGCGCTTTAAAGCACTAAGAGGGACTGTCCCTCTTCGTACTTTAAAGCAGTAAAGCGCACAATCCCTGAGCCATTTTATTCGTTTATTCTCCAGGACAAACATGTTAGAATATAGAAGGAATTTGAAATTTTGTGAGATTGATAGAAACGGAATGTAATCGTTTTCCGTAAATTGAAGGGGGATCCGTATGAGCAAGATTGCAGCACAAGATCAAGAGTTATACCAAGCTATTCAAGATGAATTGCATCGCCAGCAGACGAAAATCGAACTGATTGCTTCAGAAAACTTCGTAAGTGAAGCTGTTATGGAAGCACAAGGCTCGGTGTTGACCAATAAATATGCAGAAGGCTACCCAGGCCGTCGCTATTATGGCGGATGTGAGCATGTCGATGTTGCTGAAAACCTTGCGCGTGACCGTGCGAAGGAGATTTTTGGTGCAGAGCATGCCAATGTGCAGCCTCACTCCGGTGCGCAGGCAAACATGGCGGTTTACTTCACTGTTTTAGAACAGGGAGATACAGTCCTTGGAATGAACTTGTCGCACGGCGGCCACTTGACTCACGGAAGCCACGTGAACTTCAGCGGAATTCAATATAACTTCGTCGAATACGGAGTAGATAAAGACAAGCAGGTCATAGACTATGATGACGTTCGCCAAAAAGCCCTAGAACATAAGCCGAAAATGATTGTTGCTGGCGCTTCAGCGTACCCAAGACAAATCGATTTTGCCAAGTTCCGCGAAATCGCGGATGAAGTAGGAGCTTACTTAATGGTCGATATGGCTCACATCGCCGGGCTTGTTGCAGCTGGACTTCACCCGAATCCCGTTCCGCACGCAGATTTCGTTACGACTACTACGCACAAAACACTTCGCGGCCCGCGCGGCGGTATGATTCTTTGCAAAGAAGAATTTGCGAAGAAAATTGATAAGTCTATCTTCCCTGGAATTCAGGGTGGACCATTGATGCATGTCATCGCTGCTAAAGCTGTTGCGTTCGGCGAAGCTCTGCATGACGATTTTAAAACATACGCGCAAAATGTCATCGACAATGCAAAACGACTGGGTGAATCTCTTGTTAAAGAAGGGATGCAGCTGGTATCAGGCGGAACAGATAACCACTTACTGCTGATCGACCTTCGTTCCATGAACCTTACAGGAAAAGTAGCTGAGAAGGTACTGGATGACATCGGTATCACGACAAACAAAAATACAATTCCGTTCGATCCTGAAAGTCCCTTTGTAACGAGTGGTATCCGCATTGGTGCTGCAGCGGTAACTTCCCGAGGGTTCGGTCTTGAAGAGATGGACGAGATTGCTTCAATCATCGCCTTTACCCTTAAGAACCAGGACGATGAGGAGAAAATGAAAGAAGCAAGCAAGCGAGTGGAAGAGTTGACTGCTAAATTCCCTCTTTATAAAAAATAAATAATTAACATGAAAACCGCCTTATAACCGGCGGTTTTTTTACGAGAAAATAACATCTCTGTGTAAACATTGCCACTCACTGTTCTTTTAGGTAAAATAGGACGGAGTATGAAAAGCACCGTCATTTTTTACATGAAGAAGGAGAGATTTCAGTGGGAAAAGTATATGTATTCGATCATCCATTAATTCAGCATAAGCTGACTTTCATTAGACAAAAAGAAACGGGGACGAAAGAGTTCCGTGAGCTTGTAGATGAGGTAGCTTCCCTGATGGCTTTTGAAATCACCCGCGATATGCCTTTGGAGGAAATAGAAATTGAAACACCAGTAAGCAAAGCCGTGACAAAAACACTTGCAGGTAAAAAACTTGGCATCGTGCCGATCCTTCGTGCAGGCCTGGGAATGGTAGATGGTATCCTGAAGCTGATCCCTGCAGCAAAAGTGGGACATGTCGGCTTATATCGTGACCCGGAAACACTTCAGCCTGTAGAATACTATGTGAAACTTCCGAGCGATGTTGAAGAACGTGACTTTATTGTCGTTGATCCGATGCTTGCAACCGGTGGGTCAGCTGTAGAAGCAATCCACTCTATCAAAAAGCGTGGAGCCAAGAACATTAAATTCATGTGCCTGGTGGCTTGTCCTGAAGGTGTGGACGCGATTAAGAGCGCGCATCCGGATGTGGATATCTTCATCGCCGCCTTGGACGAGAAACTGAACGAAAAAGGCTATATCGTCCCTGGACTGGGCGATGCCGGCGACCGTTTGTTTGGAACGAAATAATTAACAGCAGTATAAAGCCCGTCTCTAATAAAGAGGCGGGCTTCTTTAACGCTTCACCGCGCTAAGAGGGACAGTCCCTCTTAGCGCGGTGAAGCAGTAAAGCAAATGAATACCTTCCTCCCCCGCGAGAAAAGCTAACGAGAAAAGGAGGAAGCACCCACTATGCAAAAGATCATCGCACTGATCCTTATTTTACTCATTCCACAACAGGCTGATGCCCACAGCTTCAAGATGCCGCCGCTTAAAGACGAACCCGCTCAAGAAGAAGTTCTCATCATTGAAACGTCAACCCCTGTTGACCCGGCCGGAATACAAGAAGAGTTGAAGCAGCACCCAGCTATAAAACTGAGGTATACCTTTTCAGAGGTGTTTAACGGATACTCAATCAAGGGTCCCAAAACTGAACTGAAAAAATACGTAGCTTCCCACCCAAACGCAAATTTAATCATCACCTCTAAAGCCCAAACCTATGTTGTCAAAAGAGACAGTACCATTCCCTTTGTGGGAGCAGAAAAAACAAGAGGGTATTTCGATAGCAAAGGAACCCGGTTGACCGGGGAGGGAGTGAGGGTCGGCATAATCGATACCGGCATGGACCTCCATCACCGCGACCTTTCCAGGAACTTTAAAGGAGGCAGAGATGTAGTCGATGGAGATCAAGAACCGATGGAAACCATCTCTGGGAGAGGTTATTCCACAATCCACGGAACTCATGTAGCGGGAATCATTGCGGCAAATGGCTCCCTTCAAGGCATGGCACCGAACGCAGAATTATATATTTACCGAGCACTTGGTCCAGGAGGGCGAGGGACGACTGATCAGGTGTTGGCTGCCATTGAAGCTGCCGTAAAAGACAAAGTGGATATCATTAATCTTTCCTTGGGCAGCGACGTCAATGGTCCCGACCTTCCGTTGAGCAAAGCGCTGGACAGTGTATTTGAAAAAGGGATCCTGCCCGTTGTGGCAAGTGGGAATTCCGGACCGGGGGACTGGACCGTAGGCACGCCTGCCACCTCTGAAAAATCCTTGGCGGTAGGGGCGTCAACCCCTCCAACGAATGTCCCTTTCATCAACATTGGCAGAGAAAGAATCCGCCTTCTTTCTATAGATAGAACAGAAACATGGAGGAAGAAAAGAAATATAGAAATTTATGATGGAGGGATCGGCACTTCAGAAGAATTAAAGGGAAGTTTCGGTAAAATAGCAATCATCCAAAGAGGGAAATTGACCTTTGAAGAAAAAATCAAAAATGCTGAAAAAGCCGGTGCCAAAGGGGTCATCCTTTACAACAATACAAAAGGCCTGTTTTCTGCATTGATACAGAACGAGATAGGAATCCCGGCCGCCGTGGTGTCAGGAGAGCAGGGAAAACAACTTTTAAAAACTAAAAAGCCGGTCTCTATTACCACTACTACTGAACAGGACAGGCTCGCACCCTTCAGTTCAAAAGGGCCGGTCACTGTCAGCTGGTTGATCAAACCAGACCTGACCGCTCCGGGAGTGGATATTGAGAGTACGATTCCTGAAGGATATATGTCCCTGCAAGGCACCAGCATGGCAGCTCCGCATGTAAGCGGTGCGGCTGCCATCTTGAAGCAGGCCCACCCGGATTGGGGAGCGAAGGAGCTTAAATCGGCCCTCATGCTCACGGCGAAAAATTTAACGGATGATAATGGAACCTCCTACAAGGTATTTGAACAGGGGTCCGGCAGAATCCAAGTCGATAAGGCCCTTGAGCTCGATTCTTTAGTCTTCCCTTCTTCCCTCTCAATGGGAGGGCTTGAAATGAAAAAGAAAAAGTTTTTAGAGAAAGAACTTATTATTAGAAATCAGGGCGATAAAAACAAAACCTATACAATAAAAGCAACTGAAACAAATAATGCGTTGAGATGGGAACTGCCGCTAAGTTTTCGCTTAAAGCCGGGAGAAGAAAAAACGGTGACAGTCAGGGCGATTGTAAAAACATTTCCGGAGAAGCATGAACTTTGGGAAGGAAGACTTCAGCTTGAAGAGGGGCCCAATGAATATTCACTTCCGTACCTTATTGCAGTGGGCACACCGGATTACCCGAGGATCATGGGATTTACTGCCGTTCCGGGGGATGCCCCCGATACCATGAGATATGAAGCCTACCTCCCGGGTGGTGCAGAAGAGTTTGCTCTCGCCTTGTATGATCAGCAAACACTTCAAATGGCCGCTATACTTGATCAAAGATGCCCGGCCGGACACGGGATGATTAAAGGGCAAGTTGAACTTCCTTCTTATTTAAAGGGAAGAACTTTTTATGCTGTCGCCTTTGCGAGAAAGAGTGGCGACGAGGATTATCAGGAGAACTTAATTGAATGGTACAGGTAGGGGGCGATCACTCCCTGCCGTATGTTAAAAGAGTGCTTTTCCATGTATGTACCCACCGAACGTAATCCAAGGAAACGTACCCGGTACGCCCGATAAGATCGATACACTATTTCGAAAAAAGGTCATAAGGATGCCTTCCGCTGAAGCCGCACGGTCCATCATTTCCCCAAAGAAAACCTAATGAACACGTGCAATCCAGTAGGGGGAGTATAAGAATAACCAGAGGCGAGTGCCTTGCTCCCTCGGCATTTCCTGCAAAACAGGGAACGATCAACTTAACACCTATTGACGAGCAGTCCCAATACAAAATCCCCCCTCCTCGCCATCAATAGCTAGAGAAATCAATACAAAGTGGAATTTTTTTCATTCAAACTTCTTCTTAAAACTTTCCCCCTATTCTTATATAATGAAAAGGGGTCAAAATTCTGCAGTTTTTACAAATTTGATGATTTTGTGAACAAACCCGAAACACGTGGCAAGGTTGTGGACTTTTTCACTGTAATTCATTGACATCAATTCTGCCCTATTGTATGCTTACAAAGGATATGGAATGATAGGGTTTTCACAATCATTGTCATATTCGAAGGATCTTGTATCTTTTTTGAAAGTGTAGAAGATTAACTGTAAATCCCCGGAAATGAAGGGATGCCTATGCGTCATCGTGATAGACGCCCGTTACAAGCAATGGCTATATATACGGCCATTCTCTCGCAATTAGTCGGTTCCATGCTGATCGGCATCTTCGGAGGAAGATGGCTCGACAGGTTCCTGGATACCGCACCACTTTTTTTAGTAATCGGACTACTCCTTGGACTAGCAACAGGAATATATGCAATGCTCCGTACAGTCCGCACTTACTTTTCAGGAGACTAATGTTTTATGCCGGAAATTCAACAGATGTTCATCAGACATCGCAAGTACATATTTTTCCTGCTCTCTATTTATGTCCTTGGCTGGGGATTCACAGACTACCAGTCAATTTTCCTTGGGCTCATACTTGGGACGGGCATCAGCTTGTTCAACCACTGGGTGATGGTTAAAAGGACCGTCAAGTTTGGGGATAAGGTCGTGGCAGGAGAAAAAGTTCGTTCTTTGGGAACGTTTTCACGCATGGCCGGTGCGGCTTTTGCGGTGATTATCGCGATGGAATACCCGGACACATTTCATCTTCTGAGCGTTGTTATTGGATTAATGACATCCTATCTTGTCATTATGATAGATTATTTGATTCAGCAGCTTCAACTTCATAAATAGCGGGGAAGAGAGGTGAATTTCATTGCATCATGAAAATCCTACCGCTGAGTTTCTGGGCTTAACCTTTAACTTGGCAAATGTATTAATGATTACAGTAGCAAGTGCGCTGGTATTACTGCTTGCCGTTGTGTCAACCCGGCGAATGGCCATGAAACCAACCGGTATGCAAAACTTTATGGAATGGGTCATGGATTTCGTCAAAAACATTGTAAAAAGCAACATGGACTGGAAAACCGGAGGAAGGTTCCATATCCTCGGACTAACATTGATTATGTACATCTTTATATCTAACATGTTAGGTCTTCCATTCTCGGTGGTCATTGACCACGAACTTTGGTGGAAATCACCGACAGCTGATCCTACCATCGCATTAACGCTGGCGGTCATGGTTGTTGGTCTATCACACTACTACGGTGTGAGAATGAAAGGTTTCGGTGAATACGGAAAAGATTTCTTCAAACCTATGTGGTTCTTGTTCCCGCTGAAAGTAATCGAGGAATTTGCAAACACTCTCACATTAGGTCTTCGTCTTTACGGAAACATCTACGCTGGTGAAATCTTGCTTACATTATTAGCAGGTTTGGCCGTTACAGGCGTAGGCGGAACCCTTGCAGCAGTAATTCCAATGCTGGCATGGCAAGGATTCTCGATATTTGTTGGTGCAATCCAATCATTTATCTTCGTAATGTTATCAATGGTCTACATTTCTCACAAAGTGAGCGCAGACCATTAATATATACCTGTTCATTTTTGAACAAAAACCTATTTAAGAAAAAATATTTTTCATACATTTAAGGAGGAACTTAATAATGGGTCTATTAGCAGCAGCAATCGCAATCGGTTTGGCAGCACTTGGTGCCGGTATCGGTAACGGTCTTATCGTATCTCGTACAGTTGAAGGTATCGCTCGTCAGCCAGAAGCACGTGGTATGCTTCAAACTACAATGTTCATCGGGGTAGCACTAGTTGAGGCGATTCCTATCATCGCCGTTGTTATCGCGTTCATGGTACAAGGTCAATAATCGGAAGTTACACTCGTTCCAAAATGGCGAAGATCATTCCTTGAGAACCTTCGCCATTCCTTTATGTTCATGACTTCAATCACAGATTTATGTGAAAATACAGCAATACTTATAAGTTTAAGCGGATCTAAAAGAGAAGCTATGTCTCTTGAAGGGAGTGATATCGCGTGCTAACAAACGCATTTGTCCTTGGAGCATCATTCAACGGCGGGGATATCCTGTTCCAGTTGGTTATGTTCATCGTCTTGCTAGCGTTACTGAAGAAATTCGCATGGGGTCCACTCATGGGAATCATGAAGGAACGTGAAGACCATATTGCAAGTGAAATCAATGCGGCAGAAGAAAGCCGTACAGAAGCAAACAATTTGCTTGAAGAACAACGCCAGCTTTTGAAAGAGGCTCGTCAAGAAGCTCAAACAATGATCGAGAACTCTAAGAAGCAAGGTGAGCAACAACGTGAGGAAATCATCGCGACAGCCCGCGCTGAAGGTGAGCGCCTGAAAGAAGCGGCGAAACGTGAGATCGAAACGCAGAAAGAACAAGCTGTCACTGCATTGCGTGAGCAGGTTTCATCACTGTCTGTCCTTATCGCATCCAAAGTGATCGAAAAGGAACTAAGTGCTGAAGATCAGCAAAAATTGATCAATGATTATATTCAAGAGGCAGGAGAAGAGCGATGAGTAATATTGCAGTAGCAAAACGCTATGCGATAGCTCTTTTTGAAATTGCCAAAGAACATAACCAGTTAGAATCAATTGAAGTGGAGCTTCGCGTAGTCAGAACAGTATTCGAAGAAAACAAAGAACTGGGTATCCTTCTGGAAACTCCGCGTATTTCTGTGGAGAAGAAAAAGGAAATCCTTAAAGAAGCGTTCTCATCTGCTTCACCGATTGTAATGAATACTCTGATGCTTCTTGTCGATCGTCACCGTGCGAATGCGATAACATCAGTTGTAGATGCTTTTATCGAACTTGCAAATGACGAGCGCGGAATTGCTGAAGCGAAAGTTTATTCTGTCCGCCCATTGGATGAGGCAGAAAAAGCAGCGCTGTCTGCATCTTTTGCGAAAAAAGTCGGAAAAAGTTCATTGCGCATCGAAAACATAACAGACACGAACCTTCTTGGCGGCTTGAAGCTGAGAATCGGCAACCGCATCTTTGACGGAAGTCTTAGAGGGAAATTAGAGCGCTTAGAGCGTGAATTAACTCGTAAATAAGCCAGGCGGTATTAACCGAGCCTGCATAAACGATATAGGGGATTCTCTACTATAGAGATACCCTGACAAAATCCAATGTAACCATAGAGGGGTGAAATTCATGAGCATCAAAGCTGAAGAAATCAGTGCGCTGATAAAAAAGCAAATTGAAAACTATCAGTCAGAAATGAAAGTAAGCGACGTAGGTACAGTAATCCAGATCGGGGACGGTATCGCACGTGCTCATGGCCTCGACAACGTCATGGCTGGAGAGCTTGTTGAGTTTTCAAACGGTGTCATGGGTATGGCACAAAACCTTGAAGAAAATAACGTAGGTATCGTAATCCTAGGACCTTACAGTGATATTCGCGAAGGCGACGAAGTTCGTCGTACTGGACGTATCATGGAGGTGCCTGTAGGAGAAGAACTTATCGGCCGCGTTGTTAACTCACTTGGACAACCAGTTGATGGTCTTGGCCCAATCAATGCTACAAAGACTCGTCCAATCGAAAGTAAAGCAACTGGTGTAATGGATCGTAAATCGGTTCATGAGCCGCTTCAAACTGGTATCAAAGCGATTGACGCCCTAGTGCCGATCGGCCGTGGTCAGCGTGAGTTGATCATCGGTGACCGTCAAACAGGTAAAACATCTGTTGCGATCGATACTATCCTTAACCAAAAAGATCAAGACATGGTATGTATCTATGTAGCTATCGGACAAAAAGAATCTACAGTACGTAACGCTGTAGAAACTCTCCGTAAGCATGGTGCTCTTGACTACACAATCGTAGTTACTGCATCTGCATCACAGCCTGCTCCAATGTTATTCCTTGCGCCATATGCAGGTGTAACAATGGGTGAGGAATTCATGTTCAATGGCAAGCACGTTCTTGTTGTGTATGATGACCTTTCCAAGCAAGCTGCAGCATATCGTGAACTTTCACTTCTATTACGCCGTCCTCCAGGCCGTGAAGCATTCCCTGGTGACGTATTCTACTTGCATAGCCGTCTACTTGAGCGTGCAGCTAAATTAAGTGATGAGAAAGGTGCCGGTTCAATCACTGCACTTCCGTTCGTTGAAACACAGGCAGGCGATATCTCTGCTTACATCCCGACAAACGTTATCTCTATCACAGATGGACAGATCTTCTTGCAGTCTGACTTGTTCTTCTCTGGTGTTCGTCCAGCGATCAACGCCGGTCTTTCTGTATCACGTGTAGGTGGGTCCGCACAAATCAAAGCGATGAAGAAAGTATCTGGTACACTGCGTCTTGACCTGGCAGCTTACCGTGAGCTTGAAGCATTCGCACAATTCGGTTCTGATCTTGATAAAGCGACACAAGCGAAACTAAATCGTGGTGCGCGTACAGTAGAAGTACTGAAGCAGGATCTTAACAAACCGCTAAAAGTTGAAAAGCAAGTTATGATTCTTTATGCATTGACGAAAGGTCACCTGGATGACATTCCAGTTGGAGATATCCGTCGTTTCGAAGAAGAATTCCTTAGCTGGTTAGATCGCAACCATACTGAGTTGTTAGACCATATTCGCACGACAAAAGGTCTTCCTGAAGACGATGCAATGAAAGCGGCTATCAACGAATTCAAGAAAACTTTTGCCAAGTCTGAATAATCATTACCAAGAACTTTACGAGGCAGGCCATTGAGCGGATAAGCACATTGGTCCTGCCCTAGTGTTTGAGGTAAGGTCTGAAACAATAAAAAGGGTGGTGAGAACCAGTGGCATCGTTACGCGACATTAAATCTCGTATAACTTCTACGAAAAAGACGAGTCAAATAACAAAAGCCATGCAAATGGTTTCTGCATCAAAGATGGCCCGTGCTGAAACGAATGCAAAATCATTCGTTCCTTATATGGAGAAAATCCAGGAAGTGGTTTCATCCATTGCTCTTGGAAGCAAAGACGCATCCCATCCGATGTTAGTCTCCCGCCCCGTTAAAAAAACCGGCTACTTGGTCATCACATCTGACCGCGGTTTAGCGGGAGCCTATAACAGTAATGTTATACGACTTGTCCATAACACAATCAAAGAACGTCATTCATCCAATGATGAATTTGCTATAATCGCAATCGGCCGTATCGGAAGGGACTTTTTCCAAAAACGTGATTACAATGTAATCGAAGGCATTACCGGAATTCCGGATCAGCCAAGTTTCTCTGATATCAAAGATATCGCGAACAAAGCAGTAGGCATGTTCTCTGACGGCGCTTATGATGAATTGTACCTATACTACAACCATTATGTGAGTGCCATCCAGCAGGATGTTACTGAAAAGAAAGTTCTGCCATTGACAGATCTGGATACTTCAGCGAAATTGACATCTTACGAATTTGAACCTTCTGCAGAAGATATTTTAGAAGTACTGCTTCCTCAATATGCTGAGAGCTTGATTTACGGTGCATTGCTTGATGGTAAAGCCAGTGAGCATGCTGCACGTATGACAGCGATGAAGTCTGCAACGGATAACGCGAAGGAACTGATCAACAGCTTATCACTTTCTTACAACCGTGCCCGTCAGGCTGCGATCACTCAGGAAATTACCGAAATCGTCGGTGGAGCAGCTGCATTAGAATAACACTCATAACGGCTGGAGGATCATCCTGCCCAGCCTTTTTCTTTAATATGTCGTCAAATGCTAGATAGGAGGGAAAAAGATGAACAAAGGACACGTTCTTCAAGTAATGGGTCCGGTTGTTGACGTTAAGTTCGAAAGCGGTCAACTGCCTGATATCTTTAACGCTCTTGTTATCAAACAAGAAGCGAAAGCAGATGCTAAAGGCATCGATTTAACACTAGAAGTTGCCCTTCACCTAGGTGATGATACGGTCCGTACGATCGCGATGGATTCCACTGACGGATTAACTCGCGGAATCGAAGTAGCAGATACTGGAGCTCCTATCTCAGTTCCAGTTGGTGATGTTACTCTTGGACGTGTATTCAACGTACTTGGTGAAACAATTGACCTTGATGAAAAAATCGACAGCAGTGCGCGCCGTGATCCGATTCACAGAGAAGCACCTAAGTTCGATCAACTTTCAACAGAGGTAGAAATCCTTGAAACGGGTATTAAAGTAGTAGACCTTCTTGCTCCTTACATCAAAGGTGGTAAGATCGGACTATTCGGTGGTGCCGGTGTAGGTAAAACAGTATTAATCCAGGAGCTTATCAATAACATCGCCCAAGAGCACGGCGGTCTTTCCGTATTCGCCGGTGTAGGTGAGCGTACTCGTGAAGGTAATGACCTTTACCACGAGATGAGCGACTCTGGAGTTATCAAGAAAACAGCGATGGTATTCGGTCAGATGAACGAGCCGCCAGGAGCACGTATGCGTGTTGCCTTGACTGGTCTGACAATGGCTGAGTATTTCCGTGATGAGCAAGGACAAGACGTTCTTCTGTTCGTTGACAACATCTTCCGCTTTACACAAGCAGGTTCTGAGGTTTCTGCCCTACTAGGCCGTATGCCTTCTGCGGTTGGTTACCAGCCGACACTTGCAACGGATATGGGTCAATTGCAGGAGCGTATCACATCTACTAACGTAGGTTCTGTAACATCGATCCAGGCAATCTATGTACCTGCCGATGACTACACGGATCCAGCTCCGGCAACAACTTTCGCTCACTTGGACGCAACAACAAACCTTGAGCGTAAGCTATCTGAAATGGGTATCTACCCTGCGGTGGATCCACTTGCTTCTACTTCTCGCGCCCTTTCTCCTGAGATTGTTGGAGAAGAACACTACAGTGTTGCACGTCAAGTACAGCAAACATTACAGCGTTATAAAGAACTTCAAGATATCATTGCGATCCTTGGTATGGATGAGCTTTCAGACGAAGATAAATTGGTTGTACACCGCGCACGCCGTGTTCAATTCTTCTTGTCTCAAAACTTCCACGTTGCTGAGCAGTTCACTGGCCAGCCGGGATCTTATGTTCAAGTTAAAGATACTGTTCAAGGATTCAAAGAGATCCTTGAAGGTAAATACGACCACATTCCAGAAGATGCATTCCGTCTTGTAGGTCCAATGAGCGACGTGCTGAAAGCAGCACAAGAGATGGGTGTAGAAGTATAATTAGGGACCAGGAGGGAATAAAATGAAGACATTAAAGGTCAATATTGTCACTCCCGATGGCCCAGTGTACGAATCTGAAGTGGAAATGGTAAGCACCAAAGCTCAGAGCGGTGAGCTTGGAATCCTTCCAGGACATATTCCAATGGTTGCTCCATTGCAAATCGGTGCCGTCCGTTTGAAAAATGGCAACGACACTGAGCTTGTAGCTGTCAGCGGCGGCTTCTTGGAAGTCCGCCCTGATCAAGTGACAATTCTGGCGCAATCAGCAGAAAGATCGGAAGCGATCAATGTTGAACGTGCTAAACAAGCAAAAAATCGTGCAGAAAGCCGCTTAAACGCGAGCAAGGAAGAAATCGACTTCCGCCGCGCTGAACTTGCACTGCGTCGTGCAATGAACCGTATCAACGTTCACGACCGCAACTTTTAACAAACACCAACGCCTTTCCAACATAGGAAAGGCGTTTTTTTATGCTTTGCACTTTAACACACTAACGCACGAAGAGGGACAGTCCCTCTTCGTGCGTTAACGCGGTAAAGCGTAAAGACCTTTTAATACGTTACAATATTAAAGAATGGGTGAAATATTTGTAAAATTAGGTCGTGGTGGGTTTACTTGTGCTACAATAAGGTATATGTCGAAAATTGCGATATTTTTGTGTCGATTTTACATAGATGCAAATAGAGGAGTTTTTATATGTTACAAGGATTTGGGCAGCAGGCCATCATCAACATGCTCGTTCACTTGACTTTCATAGCCGTCAGCTTCTGGGCATTGCAGGCTTTGAACTTTGATAAGTTTTTGCGTGCCGGCCATATTTTCCAGGCGAGGCTTTTGTTTATCCTGATGTCCATAGCACTGGGATCTTTAGTCGGTAACTTCTTCCTGGATTACTTAATGTGGTCACAGCAGCTGCCATTTATTTTGCAAACTGTCACGAAGTTGTAAAAAAATAGGTCATTGTACATGTGTTCAAATATTCCAGGATTGAGTATGATTCCTATTGTGTGTTTCTTTTCACAAGCATGCTCCTGACCCGATGTGCAGCCTTAGAAATGAGTTGTCACAATCTTCCATGACAAATCTAAGATATAGAGAATACGTAAATTAGCAGAACCTCAGGATTATGTAAAACGCTGTGTTCGTGTAGATTGTTGCTATCGCAAAAATCCAAAGGACCGGATTTTCCCTGTGGTACAAGGGCTTATCTATCTGAACAAGGTAAATTGCTCTTTTCTTTCTTGCTTAACAGGATAATTCATTTGAAATATGGTTATTTCTCCTGAATTTCATACTGAATAGCAACAAAGTTTTAGAAAAGAGCCATGTAAAAAGATGACGACAATTCCCAAGTATGTTCCTCCCTTTACAGGAAACACTGTGAATAAGGGGGAGAGAACATGAGAAATAAGCTTAAGCTATTATTGCCGGCATTATTTTTGGGGATAGGTTTTATAATCATGTTTAGCGGGAAATACACTAATGCATCCAATCAGGCTTTAGATATAGAAAGGCTTGCGAATGCTGTTGAACAGACAGATGGACGTATCTCTGAATGGTCTCTATATGCAAGGGAAAACCTAAAATTCTCCACGGATAAAGGTTTTACAACTTACGTTGAAAATATGCAAAAAGCAAACCCGGACTTTAGTTGGAATTATAACCAAAATCATGCAAGTTATGAATTAAAAGGTTTAAAAGAACATGAAACCGGGGTAGAGATTATCAAAGTGGTGACACCGGAAGTTGAAAGTCATCACGAATCGTATATGATATACGAATTCCGCGGATTCGAATGGAATCATCTTACGAAGCAGACTATTCAAGACCATTACTTTCCAAAATTGAAAGATCTTTTCACAGGAGAACCTATGATTTTCTCTTGTATCAAAGGCGAATTCAGTGATACACTTGACGGAGTTTTATCAAAGCAATCAGACAAGTTACTTTCTATTTTAGAGGCAAAAGAATTGGAATCATTAAAGGAAAACGACTTTTATTCAATATCGGCTTTTTCTAATAAATTTGACCAAAGAATGCCAACGGAACATCAATATATGAATTTGCAACTAGGCCTACGGAAAACAGGATTGGGCGCACAGACAAACTTTGTCATTGGCACACCCATCCTAACGATTGAATATTAATATAGAGAAATTGGACGCGGAGGGGAATACTCTTGGAAAAAATCATCGTCCGCGGCGGCCAGAGACTTAACGGCACTGTTAAAGCAGAAGGTGCTAAAAATGCTGTTTTGCCTGTGATCGCTGCTACATTATTAGCTAGTGAAGGAAAGAGCGTCATTAAGGATGTACCAACTCTCTCCGATGTATATACTATCAATGAAGTATTACGTCATTTAAATACAGATGTTTCATTTTCTAACCATGAAGTTACAGTTGATGCATCAAGAGAGTTATTTGTAGAAGCTCCATTTGAATATGTACGAAAGATGCGTGCGTCAGTACTTGTAATGGGTTCATTACTGGGAAGAACCGGCCGTGCCCGTGTAGCTCTGCCTGGCGGCTGTGCAATCGGTTCAAGACCGATCGATCAGCATCTTAAAGGCTTTGAAGCAATGGGTGCGAAAGTGAAAGTCGGCAACGGCTTCATTGAAGCGGAAGTTGACGGCAAGCTGAAAGGCGCAAAAGTATATCTTGACTTCCCGAGTGTGGGAGCCACAGAGAACATCATGATGGCCGCTGTACTGGCGGAAGGCACAACAGTGCTTGAAAACGTGGCAAAAGAACCTGAAATCGTGGACCTTGCAAACTTCCTGAACAAAATGGGAGCAAACGTTAAAGGTGCGGGTACAGGTACGATACGAATCGAAGGTGTGGAGCGCCTGTATGGTGTCGAACACAACATCATTCCTGACCGTATCGAAGCAGGAACGTTCATGGTTGCTGCTGCCATCACTCAAGGAAATGTCCTTGTAAAAGGTGCCATTGCAGAGCACATGTCTTCTCTTGTTGCGAAAATGGAAGAGATGGGTGTAACCATTATCGAGGAAGCGGAAGGTTTAAGAGTCATCGGGCCTGAAAAATTAAAGCCGATTGACATCAAGACTATGCCTCATCCAGGATTCCCGACAGATATGCAGTCACAAATGATGGCCCTGTTGCTGCGTGCAGAAGGAACCAGCGTCATTTCGGAAACTGTCTTCGAAAACCGTTTCATGCATGTCGAAGAATTCCGTCGAATGAACGCGGATATTAAAATTGAAGGTCGTTCTGTCATTATTAACGGACCTGTATCACTTCAAGGTGCAGAAGTAGGTGCAACGGATTTGCGTGCAGCAGCAGCGCTTACTATTGCCGGACTTGTTGCAGATGGATACACACGTGTTACCGAGCTTCACCACTTAGACCGCGGCTACGTAGACTTCCATAAGAAACTGGAAGCACTGGGAGCAGACATTGAGCGTGTCAAAGAAGTGGAAGAAGAGCTGGATGTTACAGCAAATGAACAAATCATTACCGACCTAAATGCATAAATAGATCTTTGATAAAGCTCTGTAGCCACAGAGCTTTTTTCAATTTTCAGAATAACACAAACCCCGGCTGGAATAAAATAACTTGCTTGTCTGCTTTAGCGCTTTAAAGTCCTGAGAGGGACTGTCCCTCTTAGGACTTTAAAGCGCTAAAGGATAAAAACCGGCCCCAAATTTTCTCCATCCAAAAGTTATAATTGCTTGTCCATTACCATACATATGAATTGAGGTGGAGAAGTGAAGGCTTCTTCGCTTTAATCATTCATATGGAGGCATCGGACATGAACCAGTTCAAACCAGTAATCATTACAGTCGCAATTCTAATGGCCGTCACATTTCTAGTACCCACACTCCTCGTCCTTCCTTTTACAGGTGATGAAGCAAGCAGTGAGCTGGATGAAACAACGCTCCAAAAACCTGATACTGCAGCACTTCTGGAAGGTTCAGTGGAGGTGGCTGTATACAGGGCGGGAAAAGAAATAATTGAAAAGCTTCCATTAGAGCAATATGTAATCGGAGTCGTCGCAGGGGAAATGCCTGCCGATTTTGAAATAGAGGCCTTGAAAGCTCAAGCATTGACTGCCAGGACATTTATTGTCAATCAAATGATGAACAAAGGCGGAAGTCTGCCAGAGGGGGCAGATGTTACGGATACCGTCACTCACCAAGTATATAAAAATAGTGCAGAACTCCAGCAACAGTGGGGTGCTGACTTTCAATGGAAAATGGAAAGAATCACAAAGGCTGTTCTTGAAACGAAAGGGAAGATTCTGACGTATGAAGGCACCCCAATATCAGCACAGTTCTTTTCCACCAGCAATGGCTTCACGGAGAATTCTGAAGCCTATTGGGCAAATGAAGTTCCTTATCTAAAAAGTGTGGAGAGTCCATGGGATAAAGAATCACCGAAATTCAATGCCCAAAAAGTCATTCCGATAGCAGAGTTTCAGGAAAAGCTGGGCATTACCCTAGGGGGAGACGGATCCGTAGGGACCATCACAGACAGAACACCCGGGCACCGGGTCGGCAGTGTGGTAATCAGCGGTAAAGAGTTCACAGGGCGGGAAATAAGGGAGAAGCTGGACTTGCGATCCTCTGACTTCACCTGGTACCGAAAAGGCGAGCATATCGTCATCACGACAAAAGGGTTCGGACACGGGGTCGGAATGAGCCAGTACGGCGCGAACGGAATGGCCAAGGAAGGCAAGTCATATGAAGATATTGTGTCTCACTACTATAAAGACGTTAAAATTTCCTCTTCGGATACAATCCTGAAGCAATTCACTGCAAAAAAATAATAGACAAAAGGAGCTGCCTCCATGGACAGCTCCTTTTTAGTGTGTCATCACTTAACTCCTAAGACTTAAATATCGGTCAATTTAGCCTGAAGCCATTCCATCCCCCTTGTAACCGGATGGGTCTTATCCTTAAAGTACGTCCGGTTCACAATCACCAGGCAGACCGCTACCCCTGTAAGATCTTTAACAGCATCGATCAGTGTCGCGGAACGGTAGGGCACAAAAGATTGATGAATCTCGTCTGTCAATCCGTAGAAGCCAGCAACGATGGCAGCGATAACACTAGCTGTATACGTCAAACGGCCATGGGCAAGTAATGCCAGGATAAATAAAACATATAAAATCGCAAACTCCACCAAGTGAAGGGATTCTTTGAAAATCCGGTCAAATTGGTCGTGTTTCATTTTAATAATCATATCATCCGGATTGCCCGACATATACCAAATCAAAGCCATATAAAGAAACGGAGCCACAGTCAGCCCCCATTTAATGATTGTACTCATGTATTTAACCTTCCTTAAAGGAGATATTCTTTCTGATTATTTTACCATTCCTCCAGCTTTCTTCCATACCAAAAAAGAAATTGTGATAAAACATACATATTTATAAACTGTTTGTCGAAAGATAAGAAGTAAAAATTTTTTTTGAAGAGATGTATATATTTTTTTCAAAGTGTTCAGAATGATTGCTGAGGTGATGAAAATGAGAGAGGAAGAAAAGAAACAACCTTCTCAGAAATTTTTTAAAAAACGTTGGGCATACCCAGCAATCTATTTGGCAAGTGCAGCAATCATTATTACGGCAATCCTATGGTATCAAGCAGCTGGTAATGATGTTGCAGAGGAACAAAACCTTGGGTACGAAGAGGATGTTCCGACAGGTAATCAGTTTGACCGCCCTGCAGTCGAAGTCAACCGGACAATGGAAAATTTCGTATTGCCAGTAGCCAATGAAAATGAAGTCGTTATCGAAAAAGGTTTCTATGATGTCAATGCGTCAGAAGAAGAACAGGAAGCGGCATTGGTTGTATATGACAACCAGTATCATCCAAACCAAGGGATCGACATCTCAGTGGGCGGAAAAGAGTTTGACGTCCTTGCTGCGATGAGCGGTACAGTTACAAAGGTTCAAGAAGATTCGTTGCTTGGAAACGTGATTGAAGTAGAGCATGGCAAAGGAATTGTGACTCGATACCAATCAGTCAAGGACTTCGCGGTTGAAGTTGGAGATGCTGTAAAGCAGGGACAAAAGCTTGCCAAAGCAGGTCAAAGCTTGTTTAACGAAAAAGCAGGTGTCCATGTGCATTTTGAAATCCGAAAAGACAATGTCGCTGTTAACCCGCAAGACTATGTGAATAAATCTCTGGCTACACTTCAAGAAGTATCTTTTGATGAGCCGGCAGCTGATGACAGTCGCTCTGAAGATCAGGAAGAAACAGACGTACCAGGTGCTCCTGGCAGCCAAAGCGAAGAGAGCTCTGATTCTGCAGATGATAACGGAACAGGAAATAATGGTTCTGAAGAGAATGCAGACGAAGATACTGAAGACAGCAGTTCAGACGAAGAATAAGAATAGATAAGACAAAGGGTTGTCCTGTTGAGGGGCAACCCTTTTTATATCTTTTAAAAAAATTTCCGGGGAAATTCGACGTTAGAGATATTATAAGGGAAAAATAATATGTTCAATATAATTGATTGTTAGCTTTTAAATATAAGTATTCTAGAAAAATAATATCCCGCATATCCCTGCTTTAAAGCCCTCTCATGTCTAAAAAAAGAGCTTGACTACTTTACATAAACTGTTAATAATATCTCTATAGATGAGTATTCTGAATATTTTTAATATATTTTGAAGGAGGGGAAAGGTTGCTATTATATATCTTTTTTATTGTCACTACTGGAATATGTCTCATACTCGCTCTCAAAAAAAGAAAGGTCTTCTTCCTGACTATTCCATTCATCACCTTATTTGGTTACGGATTAGTTCAGGTCGTTCTCGTTCCATTGCCATTCATAGATACGGTTAAGTTTATCTTCAGTTTGTCATAAAAAGGAGGATCTTAATGAAAAAGATTGATAAGGCTACAGCAGATCAATATTTTAAGGAAAAGAACCGCTATATCATGATTTATTTAATTGTTGGTATCCTTTCATCCTTTGGGGTGGTGCTGTTTGCTGACAGCCTGAAGGAGTTGACGATCAACGGCTATCCTTTCCATTACTTTATGGGGGCACAAGGAGCAATTCTTATTTTTATTATCCTTCTTTTCATTAATGCCAAGGTCAGCGATTCTATCGATAAAAAATATGGAATCGATGAGAGCAAGAATGAAAGCTTGAGTTACGGAAAGACGCTGGATCATTAATGAGTTACTGGTTTTAAACTATCGAAGGTTTCATAGGGGTGTTAGCCATCAATTAAATACCTTATCAACATTAAATAGAAGTTTTACCACATCAGAAATGAAAAAGCTTTAATATAACTTGTAGGAAAGATAAGGGGGACCAAAATGGATTTACAGTTTATTGTGTCAACTGCCATCATTTTAGCTACTTTTGCACTCTATATCGGAATTGCAGTGTATAACAAGGCGAAAGCTACCTCTGATTTCTATGTTGCCGGCCGCGGGGTGCCGCCGGTATTTAACGGTATGGCGATCGGAGCTGACTGGATGAGTGCAGCTTCATTCATCGGCTTGGCAGGCACCATCATGATTCTTGGTTACGACGGTCTTGCCTACATTATGGGGTGGACAGGGGGATACCTGCTGTTGACATTCCTGCTTGCCCCGCAGCTTCGTAAGTACGGGCGCTATACGGTTCCGGAATTCATCGGAGACCGGTATAACAGCCATACGGCACGGGTCATCGCTGCCCTTTGTACGATCATTATTTCCTTTACGTATTCAATCGGGCAGTTATCGGGTTCCGGAGTGGTCATCGGCCGCCTGTTTGAAATCGATGCCAAGCTTGGAACAATGATTGGGGTGGTCTTGATCGCTTTCTATGCAGCTTTTGGAGGGATGAAAGGAATTACTTGGACACAGGTGGCTCAGTATATCATTTTAATCATTGCCTATCTGATTCCGGTCATCTTTATGAGTTTGCAGCTGACAAGTAACCCGCTTCCATGGATTTCCTATGGTGAACTTATCGGTAAAATGGGTGAACTGGACCGTGAGCTCGGCATATCGGAATATTTTGCTCCATTTACGAATGGGACCAAGTGGCAGTTCATTGCGTTAATGTTCACATTGATGGCCGGTACAGCGGGCCTGCCGCATGTTATCGTCCGATTCTATACGGTATCAACGATGAAAGCGGCACGCTGGTCAGGAGCTTGGGCATTATTGTTCATTGGACTTCTATACCTATCAGCACCAGCTTATGCGGCATTCTCCCGCTTTATTTTAATGACCAAGGTGGCGGGGCAGAAAATCAGTGAGCTTCCAAGCTGGACAACTTCATGGGTGGATACAGGCAAACTGCAGATAGCGGATGGCAACGGTGATGGAATCCTGCAATGGACAGAACTAGCTATTTCAAATGATATCGTGGTAATGGCCACGCCGGAAATCGCGAATCTTGGAGTATTTGTCATCGGCCTGGTCGCTGCCGGTGCAATGGCCGCCGCATTATCGACTGCAGGCGGGTTGATGATCGCGATTTCATCTTCTTTCGCTCATGATATTTACTACCGTGTATTCAAACCGACAGCTTCAGAAAAGAACCGCCTTGCCGTTGCCCGCTGGTCGATCATTATCGCAACGGTACTTGCCGGATTGGTTGCATTGAATCCGCCGGGAGTCATTACTCAGATCGTTGCCTGGGCCTTTGCGCTCGCATCAGGCACATTCTTCCCGGCGCTCGTTCTTGGGGTATGGTGGAAGCGTTCCAATGCAGCTGGGGTCATCTCCGGGCTGCTCGTCGGTCTCGGTGTGACGTTGACGTATATCTTCCTTGCACGGGCAGGAATCACACTGTTTGGGATTATTGATACAGGTGCAGGTGTTTTCGGGGCCACTGCCGCATTCCTGACCAACATCATTGTGTCGCTTTCTACTAAAGCACCATCACAAAAAATCCAGGAAGAAGTCATCGATCTCCGTTACCCTGAACAAATGACGTTCAAAGACGGTGAAGTCTGGATCAATGACGATGCGACATTCAATAAATAAAGATAGCTGAAGCTGGCTGTACTCCTTCATCCCTTATTGGCAGGGATGGAGGGGATACAGCCCTTTTGCTTATAGAGGAAGCCAGTTTTACAGAGGTTCTGGTACTGCGGTGAGAAACGTGAGGGGTTTACCTCATTATTGAAGGACAAACAGAGGTGTACGTAGGGAGGGGAAGCGGCAGGGGAAAGTATTAGAGCTGGTTGAGTCAGGGAGAGACCTAAGCAATATCACTTTTTGATAAAAATTCAGAAAATAATGACTAAACACTTGTCCTTATTCACTTTTTCGTGCATATATCTTGACCATGCTTAATAAAATGATACAAACCTGACAAAAAAGAGAGTGTTTGAGGTGAAGAGTCGTTAATTCAGACAGAGAAAGTGCCATCGTCATGTTCATATGTTGTAATTTTAGAAAGCCGACAAGCTGTAAATAAAGCTTTCTGCCGCAAATCAGCAGCAATGCGGTCATCCAGCAGATATTTAAGCGAGAACGAGTCTCATTTCACACTTCTCCATCCAATTTAGGGAGGTAGAGTGGTGTGCACGATTACATCAAAGAGAGAACAGTAAAGATAGGTAAATATATCGTGGAGACAAAGAAAACCGTTCGCGTTATCGCGAAGGAGTTTGGCGTATCGAAAAGTACCGTCCATAAAGACCTGACAGAGCGGTTGCCTGAGATCAATCCGGAACTTGCAAACGAAGTAAAAGATATCCTCGATTATCATAAATCAATCCGCCATCTCCGCGGAGGCGAAGCAACGAAGAAGAAGTATAAAAAAGATGAACTTGAAATCAATTAGAAAGTACCAGGTATCAAGAAGTTATGATACCTGGTATTTTTATTTGATTATTGGCTGTGTTAAAGAGTAATGTTGTTTTTCACCTATTTTTTTAAAAAGGGTGTTTGATTTCCACTCCAGGTGAGCGACTCCGCGGGGCGGGCGGTGAGCCTCCTCGGCTTCGCCTGCGGGGTCTCACCTGTCCCGCTAATCCCGCAGGAGGTCGCACACCTTCCGCTCCAATCAACATAACATCACTCTAAATTTAAATAAGATCGATCCTGCAGACGACTTCCAGTTGCTTATCATATCAACTGATGTTGGAGTGTAAGCGTACTAATATCTATAGTGTTTCTTAAAAATCTGAAAAACAACAGTATCAACTAACAGAGCCTAATTATTAAAATTTATATGTCCTGAATGCCCCAATCTGCTTATTTGAGTTACATAGTATAGAAACGTTTTTCCTTACCTTTGAAGGGAGGCAGGACTCAGGAAGAAACGGGACAGGCTGCAAACCTTAAATAAAACCATGGGAGGCTTACTGACGCCCTGGAAAGCGAATGCACTTAACGTCCTTTTAATATCATTATAAAAATGCAAATCTTTTTACGTGAATGTTTTTTTTCTTGACATTCATTAGACAATTAGTACCTATTTTCGACACATATATGGTAAAATAATAAATTAGGTGAAGTTTTTTCTATTCCCTGTTTTTGAGTGATTAAACCAACAACGATACATCTTTGAAAATAGATTGAAATGACTAAAATAAACGCGTTGAAATGAAGAAGGGAGAACAGAATTAGATGTTTGCGAAAGATATTGGAATTGATTTAGGAACGGCGAATGTATTGATACATGTGAAAGGGAAGGGAATCGTTTTAAATGAGCCTTCCGTGGTGGCAATCGACCGTAATAACAACAGAGTCCTGGCTGTAGGTGAAGAAGCGCGACGCATGGTCGGCCGTACACCTGGAAATATTGCAGCCATGCGCCCGTTAAAAGACGGCGTCATCGCTGACTTTGATGTAACTGAAGCTATGTTAAAGCACTTCATCAACAAGTTGAATGTGAAAGGGTTCCTTTCCAAACCTCGCATCCTTATCTGCTGCCCGACGAACATTACAAGCGTTGAACAAAAGGCGATCAGGGAAGCGGCAGAAAAAAGCGGCGGGAAAAAGGTTTACCTTGAAGAAGAGCCGAAAGTGGCCGCCATCGGAGCCGGTATGGATATTTTCCAGCCTTACGGTAACATGGTAGTCGATATCGGAGGCGGAACGACAGACGTGGCGGTCCTTTCAATGGGAGATATTGTGACAGCTTCGTCCATTAAAATGGCCGGTGATAAATTCGACGCCGAAATCCTGAGCTATATCAAAAAAGAATACAAACTGTTGATTGGTGATCGTACAGCGGAGGAAATCAAGATTAATATCGGTACTGTATTCCCTGGTTCTCGTGATGAGTCCATGGAAATCCGCGGACGGGACATGGTTTCAGGACTCCCTAGAACGATCACGGTTAAATCTGAAGAAATTGAAGGGGCTCTCCGTGAGTCCGTAGCGGTCATCGTACAAGCTGCGAAAAATGTTCTGGAGAAAACACCGCCGGAACTATCTGCGGATATCATTGACAGAGGCGTCATCCTTACAGGCGGCGGAGCTCTTTTACATGGAATCGACCAGTTATTGGCTGAAGAGTTGAAAGTACCTGTCCTAGTGGCAGAAAACCCTATGGACTGCGTTGCCATCGGTACAGGCATCATGCTTGAGAATATCGATAGAATCAGCAGAAGGAAAATCGGCTAAATCTTAACTAGAGGTTCATATTGATGTTGCTTCCGGAAAAACCATTGGGCCTTTACCCTTGTATACAAGGGCTTCACTAAAAAGAATAAGTAGCTTGTTTCTTACTTGCTTAGCAACATATTTTCTGAAGAAATTTAGAATAAATAGCAACAAAGTTTTAGAAAAGAGTATAACCAAAAACAACCAATTAAGTAAAACACATAACATTTTCGAACACGTTCCGATATAATATAAGAAGTTAAAAATGAACGTAAAAGAGGTGCCCACTATGCTGCGCGGATTTTATACAGTTGCTTCCGGAATGCTGTCTCAGCAACGAAAGACAGAACTGCTGTCAAACAACCTTTCCAATGCCAATACACCCGGATATAAAGCGGATCGTTCTTCGATGAAGGCTTTTCCAGAAATGCTGCTGGCTTTGCAGGGGCAACAGCAGAATATCCCGACTCAGAATGGTCTTCGTGTTCCATTTTCCCAACAAGTAGGAGCATTGAACACAGGTGTATATATGCAGGAGGCAATGCCGGCCTTCTTACAGGGAGACCTCCAAGAAACGGAAAGGTTGACGGATATTGCGTTGGTTGATGGAACTATTCCGGCTGATCCTGAGACTGGCCTTCCAGGAGGGGTATTTTTCACTTTGGAAGGTGCAGATGGAGCACCTCGTTATACACGCAATGGTAATTTTACAATTGATGGCCAAGGCTATCTGACATCGGCGAGCGGTCTATATGTACTTGATACAGAAGGACAGCGGATTCAATTGCCTTCAGACAATTTCAAAATCAATGAAGATGGACGAATTCTTGTTGATGATACTGAAATTGGACGCCTGGGTATTGGCTATGCAGTGAATGCCAACCGGCTGGCGAAAGAAGGGGATGGGCTTTTCAGAACAGAGAATAACGAGCCCTTACCCGATGCCTATAACGGTGAGGCAGCCTTCAGCATGCAGCAGGGCTTTATCGAGCGCTCTAACGTAGACACGGCCAGGACGATGACAGACATGATGACAGCATACAGGGCTTTTGAAGCAAACCAAAAAGTCCTGCAGGCATACGACAGAAGTATGGAAAAAGCAGTGAATGAAATAGGCCGGGTCAATGGCTGATTATAAAACAGAGGGGGACTGACCGATGAACCGCACAATGATAGGGGCAACAAATACGCTGAACCAGCTGCAAAAACAAATGGATATTATCGGCCATAACCTTGCAAATAGTGATACCAACGGCTATAAACGCAGAGAAGCCATGTTCTCGGAGCTTCTATTCCAGCAGGTGAGCAACATTAAAGGTGACAAGGACAACAACACTACCCGCTTAACGCCTGCAGGAGTACGGCAGGGAGTAGGGGCAAAACTAGCCCAGTCCGAAATCAACCTCGCACAAGGGTCTCTGAAAGCAACAGGGAGAAGTCTTGACTTTGCGCTAACTTCGCGTAATCAGTTTTTCAAAGTGCTGGTACAAGGGGAAAACGGGGCGGATGTGCGCTATACTCGAGATGGGGCATTCTATGCAAACCCGATTGGCAATGGGGAAATGATGCTGGTGAATGGACAAGGGCATGCTGTGCTGGATGAAAATGATAATTTTATCACTTTCACTGAAGCTGAAATGAACAGCCAGGATATCAGCCTGGGGGATAGCGGACAGTTGACTATTGGCGGTACACCCTTTAATCTTGGGATAGTATCAGTTGAAAAGCCGCAATTCATGCAGCAGATCGGCCAAAACCTTTTGGGGCTTCCAGATGACTTTCAAGGCCTCGGTGTTAATGAAAATGAAATCCTTACCAATCTGGAAGGTGCACTTAGAAATAATATTGGACTTGCCCAGAGCACACTGGAAGGATCGAATGTGGATATCGGAAAAGAAATGACGAATATGCTCAATGTTCAGCGGGCATATCAATTCCAAAGCCGTTCCATCTCGATGGCAGATCAAATGATGGGACTTATAAACGGAATCCGTTAAAGGAGTTAAAAGACAATGACTGAAAAAGAGATTCTGCAAGAAAGTAAAACAAGAGAAGAAATCAAAGCAGAAAAAAAGAATAAAAAGAAAAACAGTACCGAAGAAAAGCCGGGCAAGTGGGTACGGATCCGTCTTCTTCCAATCTGGCTGCGAATCCTTCTTTTTGTCATTCTTCTTGCCGGAAGTCTCATTGGAGGAGCCATGGTTGGCTACGGAATCATCGGGGACGGAAAGCCGATGGATGTTCTGGAGAAGTCTACCTGGCAGCACATTGTTGATATTGTTATGAAAGAAAAGTAATCTAAACCGGCCTTGTTTTTGGAGGCCGGTTTTGTTGTATAAAAAGGTGACATGGGGGTTTTATATGGCAATTCCCTGTTGGGAAAGCTTTTTATCAAGCGGGTTTTCAGGTAAAATGTTAAAAGAAGGCATACATATATGGATTAAGGAGGCAATTTCATGCTTGATATTACACAAATAAAAGAAATCATCCCTCATCGTTATCCTTTTCTGCTCGTGGATAAGATCATAGAAGTCGAAGAAGGAAAGAAAGCGGTAGGAATTAAAAATGTAACAGCCAATGAAGAATTCTTTAACGGTCACTTTCCAGATTATCCGGTAATGCCTGGAGTACTGATCGTCGAGGCACTTGCTCAAGTAGGTGCGGTAGCAATGCTGAAAAAGGAAGAAAACCGCGGACGTCTGGCTTTCTTTACAGGAATAGATAATTGCCGCTTCAAACGCCAGGTAAAACCAGGAGACCAGCTTCGCCTGGAAGTCGAAATGGTACGTTTCCGAGGTGCCATCGGCAAAGGAAAAGCGGTAGCGACAGTAGACGGAGAAGTAGCCTGCGAAACCGAAATGATGTTTGCCCTAGGCGAAAAACAAGAATAAGACCATATCCAAAAAGCCCCGCTGCTCAGCAGCGGGGCTTTTGCACATTATCGCACTAAAAGGGACAGTCCCTCTTCGCGCGTTAACGCGTTAAACCGCTAAGAGGGACTGTCCCTTGTTGTGCTTTAAAGCGGTAAAGAACCAGCCCCTTTCAGTCACAAAAATATTTGTGATGGATGCAAGTTTCCATCAATTCGGGGCATGCTATCAAAAGACCGCAAAGATAGGTCTTAAAAATTCTTTGTAATGAAAGGAGTCATACACAATGAATAAAAAGCTTTTAGCTATCCTTGGTGGATCTGCTCTTTCCGCAATGCTGCTTGCAGGGTGTAACGTTGACCAGGAGCCGCCGCCTGAAGACGATGCTCCAGTAGAGGAAGAAGTTCCTGGGGATGATGAGAACAACGGCATGGATGAAGGCGGAGAAAACGGTGATCTAGACACAAATGATGGTGAAGGAAATATCTCCGAAGATGATAACGGTGAGATTGATGACAATGAAAACGGAGATTTGGGCGACGAGAATGGTGAAGGCCCTGTTGACGAGCTGGAAGATGAGTTAACAGATGAAGAAGGAAATAATGAGTAATATTTAGAGAGCCGGTATCCACCGGCTTTTTTATATGGTCTTTTTCTTATCTTTTTCAACACCTCCATAAATAGATTTCTTCCGTTTGATTTTCATTAACATCGTAAAATGGATGAACTCCTCCTTAGTGAGCCCTTGTCCAATTGCCTCTTTCAGAAGCTGAACCCATCCTTTCTCTAGAATATCCGTACTATTATGATCTAATAGCATATCGAGTGGGACCTCCAAGGCTGCTGCGATTTTCTCCAATACTTTAATGGAAGGGTTTTTTTGTATATCCCTCTCAATCGAGCTGATGTAGGACTTTGAAATAGCTGCCTTTTGTGCTAATTCATTAATCGTAATGCCTTTATTCTCTCTGATCGATTTAATTTTCACACCTACCATAATCTGAACTCCTTCTACTAAAAATATATTAATTCATTATAACGAACATAATGTTTTTTATAAAATTAGTATTTTTAAGTAAATGATAGCATATGATAGAAAAATAAAGAAAAGTGTTCTTTATTACGAATAATCGGAGAAATTCCGCTATTTAGTAATAAGAGGGTTATCCTGTATAGTTAATACAAATGAACTATATAACGAACAAAAGAGGTGGAATCATGTATAAAAAAAATTGCCAGCGCTGCAGCCGTTCCTCATTCAGCTCTACCGAAACAGGAGAATGGATTTGTCCATCTTGCGGAAACGACCTCACTGCCTCACCATTTTTCCATGCATCAAGCTTCCTTCAAATTAATCAAAAAGTCATCCCTATAGAACAAAAATTAAAAGTTTACAGTAAGACATTCCCTTGCAGATCTATAACGGTTCGACAAAAAGTCCGCTAATTATTATTGAAAATGACTGAATATTATAATATTAAGGCATTATATGTAATATTAAATAGGATAAAAGATCGTAATCACAGCAAATTTTTACACAAAATAGGTTTTCCTAATTAGTATAATGGATATAGTTAAATAACTGGTTAGCCAATGGGATAGTCAGACAAAGGCAAACTCATTGAAAGATGGGGACGCAAAGTCACAGATCTAAGGCAGGATAGAAGGTCCTGCTAGGATGGCTGGACTGCCTGAAATACTAAGTGTATTTTAGGAGGAGATTTGTCAGTGATAGAAAAAGAATTGGATCTTGAATGGGTAACGTTAATCAAAGAAGCTATGTCTGTAGGGGTCACCAAAGATGAAATCCTAGAATACCTACATACGAATAGAGAAGAAAAAAGAGTACTAGTAAAATGAAAAAAGCTATTCCCGCTAAAGGGACTAGCTTTTTTACTTTTGATTTAATTTCCACTTATTGAACTCAATAAATTCCCGGAATTGCTCCTTGCTAATACCGGATTCCATTGCTTGTTCAACAATGCTGACCCAGTCTGAGTCGATGTGCTTATCTTCCACCGTATCATATAATAAAGAATCGACAGGGACATTCAGTGCTTTTGAGATTTTCTCCAAAAACTGAACCGATGGATTCTTTTGCAGGTTTCTCTCAATCGAACTCAAATAAGACTTCGCCACTCCTGCCTTATCGGCAAGCTCTGTCATGGACATCTTACGTTCTTGTCTAAGCTTTTTTACTCTTTCCCCGATCATTACCGTTCACATCCTGTACGCATAATCATCTTCATAATAATGACATTATACCACAAAGAACACATATCTTATTAGAAATATGTCATATTTTGTCTGAAAATTTAATTTGTTGTCTTGGAAGTGGCGGCCAACCTAGGTTTTGAACGCATTTTGTCTTTAAATTCCTGAACCAGACCGGCGCCTTCAAACCCTTTCTCAACTAGGTTATCAAGAAGAAGCTCAGCATACTCGTTACGCATTTTCTTCAACTTCCCCTCAAAAAGGACACTCAAATGAAAGTCCATCGTCTTAATACAGCTGATTCTCGTCATAAACGCTGCCGGATCATTCTCTGGGTGGGAGATGACAACCTGGACCTCTATGTCATCCTCACTTTGCTGGGCATCTCGGAAGAAGTCGTAATACTCCTTCTTCATGCAGCCCTCAATCAGCCAGGTACCCTTTTGGTCCTCTTTATTAATAATTAAACCGTCCACAATTTCAATGTCTTTAAGATCCTCGTTTTCAACAACTTGAAGAGTGATTACTTTAAAGGTTTTCATGAACGATCCTCCATCTGAATAGTTTGTACAAATTATAACATATAGAAGAAGCAAAACATAATTTGATAATCCTTTATAGAATTGCTGATACTATTCTTGTGACTTCAAAAAAACCACTAGAAAGTCTTAGTTTAAAATATCAACGTTCTTATTTAGGAACAAAAAGTTTGTTTTATAAGGTGGGACATGTATAATTAATATGTGTTCTTATTTAAGAACAGAAGAGGTTTTTAAGATTTGAAAGCCTTACTAATATTTGCTGCTAAATACTGAAAGGGGTGGTGTGATGATGAGGTTAGCTCTTCATTTATTAGCTGTTCTTAATATAATTGATGGCATAATAACACTTGTAGGATTAAAAGGGAATTTTATTGAAGAAGCTAACCCATTGATGGCCGCATTATATCAAGCCCATCCTATTCTATTTATATTAGTGAAATTATCTTTTTCAGCCTTACTATATGCATTCATAAGAAATGAAAACTTTCCATCAAAAAAATGGCTACTATCGTTAACATATACAGCCATAACCCTCTACACTTTTACAATCCTGTTGCACGGCACCTGGATCTCACTCATTTTATTTAGATGACTACTCATCACACCTTAGAGAATTTACCGAAACCAGTGTTTCCAGATAAAAAATTAGAATTTCTCCAGTATTATGTTTTATCTTCCTGTTAGTTTAAATAAACTGTTTTTCAACTATAGAAAAAGTCATTTTACCTTCTGTTATCTCATCAAAATACTCTTTACTGGATTTTACTTTAGTTAAATAACCATCTATCCTATACTTACCAACGAAAGAAAAGAGGTGAGAACATGATTAATCAGGTCACGTTGGTAGGCAGGCTGACGAAGGATCCGGAGATGCGTTACACATCCGAGGGGAAGGCGGTGTTGAATGTCACTTTGGCAGTCAATCGTCAGTTTAAAAATCAGGAAGGGGAATATGAAGCAGACTTTGTTCTTTGTACGATGTGGAAGCGGGCGGCTGAAAACACGGCAAAGTACTGCAATAAAGGGTCTGTGCTGGGTGTGGTAGGGCGCATTCAAACCAGGAACTATGAGAACGACCATGGGAAGCGAATTTATGTAACGGAAGTGGTGGCGGAACAGGTGAAATTTCTGGATGGAAGGCCAACTCAACCTTCTAAGCCCCAACCGAAGAATCCGGAAGTGGAAAAGGCATTGCCGGTCTTCTAATACAGTAAAAGTTTGGTTTATGACTAAATGTGGAGGACGACCAAAATGAACAGAAGTGATTCAATGGAAAGATTGATTGAAGATCTGATAAGGAAGCTGGCAAGAGCCAATGTAGAGTTATACTATCTATCACAGCGGGTCGCACTTCTAGAGAAAGAAGCATCCTCAGACACCCCTCAAACAACTGCCAACAAGAGAATATCCTTTATAACCAGCCCATCAAAAGTCAATTAACTCAAAGTCTTGTTTTATTTCATAACCTGATCAACCACGCATCACTTCTACAACTCTCTTCATAGATAGATATGTTCATATTTATACTTCGGTTTTTTCTCCAACTTTCAGCCTTTTTATAAGGCTGTTTTTTTGTTTAGCTCTTTTCGTAAGTATTGTTGCTGCTTGAATGTAGTAGTTGATTATCCCTCCAGTTGTGCGACTCTCCGATGGACTTGGGGCTAATACTCGACGTCCGTTAAACCCGCCGCAGATCACTTACCTTTAACCAAAGAAGTTCAGCTTCTTATTAACCAGCCAAAAACTTTGCGAAAAAAGCCTTTAGTTTACAGTATGCGATGGAAGCTTGCAATGAAAAGGGGGGCTATTTTACAGTATCCTTCCAGACATACCATCAGTAGTGCCCTTAAAATAAAACACGAAATCATAAAAAAACCATTACACCTTCAAAGGATGTAATGGCCATACACTTTTTTACTCGTCATCTTTGTCGTCTTCGTCGTCATCATCATCGCTGTCTTCATCTTCGTCATCGTCATCGTCATCATGATCCGATTCGTCCTGTTCGTCATCTTCTTTGTCGTCGTCTTCGTCCTCACGATCATCATCGTCATCATCATCTTTTTTGCCTTTACGTTTGTCTTCCTCATCTTTCTTGCGTTTCTCTTCGTCGCGTTTACGCTTTTCTTCTTTTTCTTTTTTAGCTTCTTCACGCTCGCGTGCTTCTTCTTGCTTTTCTTCCTCACGCTCACGCTTTTCTTCTTTTGCATCTTCTCGTTTTTGTTCAGCTTTTTTCTTGGCTTCTTTTTGTTTTTGATCTGCTTTTTCTTTATTTTGTTTGCTTGTAGTTACGCCAGCTACTGCAGAAGTTGATTTTTCATCTTCCTCTTCAAGCTCTTCATTTTGTTCATCTTCATTTTCTTCAGATTCGTCTGAAGAATCTTCTTCTAGTTCTTCTTCGGACTCTTCATCTTTTTCCGAGTCATCGTCTTCTACTGAATCTTTTTTGCTTTTCTTTTTACTGCTTGCTAGCTCTGAAGGATGAATACCGAGCTCTTTTGCTACTTTTCCAAAGCCTTTACTTTCTTCTCCAGCATTGTAGAGAGCGGCAACTTCATCAACTGTTTTGCCTGACTTTTCAGCCAAAATAAAGATCTGAGCTATTTGACCGAATCCAAATCCTTGTTCACGAAGTTCTGCAACTTTTTCTTTAGGAAGGCCTTTCACCACGGCAGGAAGCTTCTTCATGACTTCCTTTTTTTCTTCCAAGGCTTCCTTCGTTTCTTCCTCAAGTTTTTCTTCCACTTCTTCATCAACTTCAGTGGCTTTATCGAGCTCTTCTTGAAGTTCTTTAAGCTTCTCTTCTTCAACCTCTTCATTCAAAAGAATTTCAGATAATAACTCTTCGGCTAACTCAAGCTTGTCTATGTAATCTTCGATGGTCTGTTCAATGAATTCTTCTTTCTCTTCTTCGTTCATCTGCTTAGCTTCTGCAAGGCGTTCCTTGGCAATGCTCAATAGTATTTCAGTTTCCTTTTCTCCATCTCTTGTCATAAACAGCTGGATTTCTTCAAAAAATTGATCCAGGGAGTAAAAGAACTGATCAGGGGTAGTTCCTGCATTAACCTCATCTGTTGAAGCTGAAGCAGACGTACCAAATGCCAGGAAACCAGAGACTAATACGGGAATAATTACACGTTTTTTCATCATAAATCCTCCTAAAGTTGTTTGAATCAAAACGAAAGGAGAAACTTCGGCAGCTGGCTGACTCTATAAGCCCCTTTAGCTTTGCGTCCCTATATTGCTATAGGTTTGCCTTTATCGAATTGATTCTATTACTAGTATACTATCTGAAAAGTCAGGATAATAGACTGTAAATTTAAAAAGCCGTTTATCAGGAGATTAGTCCTATAAACGGCTGAAATTTTATTCTAAAGATAATAAGGAATGTAATTCACGATCTGAAAGTTCCGTCATCCACTGGTCACTCTGGATAATTTCATCGTTCAATGCCTGCTTTTTCTCGAGCATCATATCGATTTTTTCCTCAAGGGTCCCTGAGGCAATCATCTTGTGCACATGAACAAATCGATTCTGACCGATACGGTAGGCGCGGTCCGTTGCCTGGTTCTCAACAGCTGGGTTCCACCAGCGGTCATAGTGGACGACATGGTTGGCAGCTGTGAGGTTCAGTCCGGTTCCACCAGCCTTCAATGACAGAAGGAACACAGGGAACTCACCGTTCTGAAATCGCTCCACTAAATTGTCACGCTGGGTTTTCGCCATGCTGCCATTCAGGAATGGTACATCGACATCAAATTTGTCCTTCATGACGCTTTGGATCATTTCGCCCATGGAAATGTATTGGGTGAAGATCAGGCAGGCTTCTCCGGAATTCAGCACAGCTTCAACAATCTCCACAAGCTTCCGTAATTTTTCTGAACGTTTTTCCACGTTCGCAGGCTGCGGCTCTTTCAAATAGAGGGCAGGGTGATTGCAGAGCTGTTTCAAACGGTTCAGCATCTGAAGGACAAGTCCTTTTCGCTCAAATCCACTCAGTGCTTCCAGCTGAGCAAACGTGTCTTTGATAAGCTGCTCATAGAGTGAAGCCTGTTCGGGAGTCAAGGCGCAGTACTCTTTCTGCTCGATTTTATCCGGCAGGTTGAGCTCGACTTCTGGATCCTTTTTCGTGCGGCGCAGCAGGAACGGTCTGATTTTAGCCTGAAGCTCTTTGACTTTCTTCTCATTTTCCTCTTTTTCAATTGGAACGATGTAGCTCTTTTGAAATTGAGTGAATCCGCCGAGATAGCCGTGATTCAGAAAGTCAAAGATCGCCCATAGTTCGGACAAGCGGTTTTCCATCGGTGTTCCGGTCAAGGCTATATGATGTTTACCCTTCAGTTTGCGGATCGCACGGGACTGCTTGGTGTTGGCATTCTTGATATTTTGGGCTTCATCCAAAGCAATCGCCGTCCATTCAATCGTTTCCAGCTCCTCAAAATCGAGATGAGATAACCCGTAGGAAGTTAGTACAACATCAATATCTAATAGGCTGCGGGCAAAATCAATGCCCTTATCACGATGAGAACCATAGTGTAACTTCACCTTCAAATCCGGTGCGAATTTCTCAAGCTCCCGCTGCCAGTTTCCGAGAACGGAAGTGGGGGCAATGATCAATGCCGGGGCTTGGGGGTTTTCAGTCGCTTTTACTTCTTGCAGGTAGGTGATGAGCTGTACGGTTTTCCCCAGCCCCATATCATCAGCAAGACAGGCGCCGAATCCATACTTTCGCAGAAACAGCATCCAGCTCATCCCCTGCTGCTGGTACGGACGCAGCTCTCCTTGAAAATGTTCGGGAGTGGGGATGATAGGGACTTCCGCTGTATTGGTCAGCATATCAATCATTTTTTTCATCGAGCGATTCAAGTCAATCTGGATTTTGGCAAACTCATAAGGGTCATAGTCTTCTTCATCAGAAAGCTCATCATCTTCATCCCGGGGAACAAGCTGCTGTTCAAGCATATCCTGAATTGAAATGCCTTCCTGCTTTGCCTTGTTCATCAGTTCCTGAATGCGGCGGATCATCGCCGGATCCAGTTTCATCCACTGTCCGCGGATTTTTATGAGACGGCGCTGATCATTAACAAGGTTTTGAAAATCCTCTTCAGAAAGATCCACTCCGTTCATCGACAGGCGCCAGTCAAAATCAAGCATGGCATTGAGCCCGACAAAAGAAGGGCGGTAAGAGCTGTCTGTGTTTTTCACCTTGGCTTTGACGGTCATCTGCGCATCCTTCATTGCCTGCCACCAAGCTGGGAGAAGAATTTCAATATCGAGATCGAGAAATTTTTCGCTCAGGACGGTGAGGAAATCCCACGCATCATGCTCATCAAGAGAATTACGGATCTCCCCGCCTTGGTCCAACAGCGGCAGCATTTTCATCCAGCGATTCTGCTCCTCTTTGACCGTCGCTAAATGTTTTTTATAAGAAGGAGGCAATTTATCTTCTCCCAGTGAGTAGACTTTATCGGTCCGCTTCTTATCCCGCAGAATGGTTTCAAGTTCCCAAGGGTCATGTTCTTCCAAAGGCTCTGTAAGACGGAGCCCTAATGTAAACGGAGTCTCGGCTTCTGTCAGGCCGACCCACTCACTCCACTTTTCCTCGTCGACATAAGCATGAAGCTCTTCCGGCGTTAAGGTACTGTCTTCGAGTTTTTTCAAGCGGGCAAAGAGGTGATCGCTGCTTCCTGAAGACAGTGACTGACGAACGGCGCGCTGATACCATTCCGAGATGAACTCTTCCGCAGACTCTTCACCAATATCCTCCTGCCAAAATTCATCAGGAAAGTTATCCCAAAGTTCTTCAGGGACCTGGAAGGAGAGCCCGTTATCGGCCATGTCTTCAAAGCGGGGAATCCACTTGCCTTCCTGGATGGAGTCATACATGATGGGGGCGACGGCCTGGCACTTTTGCCCAAGCTCATCCCACTGCCAGTCAATCATCCCGCTGAACGATTCATGAGCAAACAGCAACAGGAGATCCCAGCTTGTGACCTCGATTCCTTTTCTGGTACCGGATTCTTTCGGCTGCACCATCGTGCCATAAAAGCTTTCCTCATGCCAAAGAAACAACTGGCCCTTCCAGTCATCGACCGGTACATGGAATCCGCTGTCGTTTTCGCAGTAGAGAAAGAAGCGGCCGTTATCCAAAGGCTCTATGTACACATGCAGCAGTCGTGTTTTAAGCATCGATCAGCTTCCCCTTTCTGCATTCTTCATGGAACGCCCGAAGACGTCTTGTTTTTTCTAATATCAAATTCAAGTAGGTGTCCCATTGATCAGTTTTTTTAAGTTTTTTATACAGTGTGCGCAATCTTTTCAAATATTTGACCGCCTGTTTATAGTTGTCACGACTTCTTCCGGCCAAATAATGCTCGATTCCTTCATGATAGAGGGGGAGGACAAGCTGTGGTGCTTCTTTGGCAGCATCCCGGAGCCCCAGATTATCAATCTCCCTGAGCTCGTACCCGGCAAAGCGCTGCAGCTCCACCCATTCCCGGTATGACTTCGACCCGAGAAGAAAGTCATTGTACCAGTAGTAGCTGTAGGGCAGAAGGGCAACAAGCAGTTTCCGGAGGAGGGCATGCTCGTTTTCCGTCATCCAGTCAATTGGCAGTGTCCGTAAAAACCAGCGGGTAAATGCCGCACTTTCATAGGAAGGCAGGCTGTTGATATATGCGGGCACCTTTGGAAGGAGGTTCCTTAAGAAAGCTGCCCCTTGTTCATACTTTTTATTTTGAAAAAGCTGCTCCAGCCAGAAATCCGAATAGGGAACGATCTCTGATCCTAGATGATTGATTTCCTTTGCGGCCAGCTCATTATTTTCCAGCAAGATATATTGATGCAGCAATGCCAGTGAGTAGAAAGGGTCCTCATCGGTTCGTTCCTGCTGAAGTCTTTCAACCTCTTCCTGACGCCAGGCTTTCTTCTTGAAGAGGAAGTACCAAAGGAACCGGTATATTTCTGCTTTCGCCAGTGTGCTGTTTTCCGTTGACCGAGACAGTTCTTCCGTTTTTTCTTTCAAAAATTCGATGAAAGGGTCGAAACTGAACGGCATCGCATGGACAGATAGCTGTTTCACACTGTCAAACATTTCATCGATCAGAAATTCATAGTAAGAAGTATCCGCGGTCTTTCCTCTGAAAAACATCATCATCCGGTCAAAACGCTGAAAAAGAAAGAACGTAGCATAAAGCTGGTATAGAGGCTTCCATTCCCGTTCAAAGGGAGCGTCCTTCATCAGTTTGCGGAAAAAATTCTGGATATGCAGATCGAGCAGGTGGGACTGGCGGTGAAACGCGTCCTTATCCCACTGTTCAAATTGATATTGGAGGAATTCCCACCACTCTTCAGGTGTGTCTCCACGCTGCTTGCGGTCTTTCAGCAGGTCACTGGCTTTTTTGATGCTGCCTTCATGCTTTTTCAATATATCCTGCAGATTTGCTTTTTTTTCAGGAGGAGCGGCGGTTTCGGCTTCGCTTGTTTTTGTCCGCCACTGGTGAATCCAATTGGTCACCGGAGCGGCCTTGCTGAATACCGCAAAAAAAGCAGCCATCCGGTGGCGGCACCAGGTTTCCGCGGGGCATGAGCACTTGCTGAGCCGCGGGAAATCTAATTCAAGCTTCACTTTAACAGGTGTAACATCTTGTACATCCGCCGTAATGCTGTCATCGTGGAATTTTATATTGGAAACAAGGTTCTGCCGGTAGAGCAGCAATCCTTTCTGGACGATGTTCTGTTTCTCGCTGCCATAAGGAAGTTCTTGCAGCAGATAATCGCTTAGTGGTGTCAGTTTTTCTTGTAACTCTTGTGTCTTCATTAGGATGGGCCGCCTCCTGACTGATTCCGTTCTAAAATTAACCATTCTTCTATTATAACGTAAATCAGTTCGAAATTGGAGAGAGGGAGGGACACCAAGAAAGAGAGTTCACTTTAGTACGTTAAACCACTAAGAGGGACTGTCCCTCTTAGTGGTTTAACGCATTGAAGCGCCGAACTAATCTACATGAATGAAGAAGGTGTCTCCGTTATAGACGTTGACAGCCTGGAGCTCGATTTCTTCGCCATTTCGGATCATGATGTTTTTGTTTTCAGGGAACACCAGCTTTTCTTGGCGTTTCTCAGCGACAAATTTCGGATTGTGCCTGTCACTCCTATCGATTTTGGTCTTATAGCCGCGCTGTTCATAGTACTCCTTAGCATCAACATACCAATCCCCCAAGCTTTTCAAATCCAACTCTAGATAGTCCGATACTGCCACAGCCAGGTCTGTGTTTTCACGGAGTCCGGTCGGTTTACCCGGTCCATACGCATAGAGAAAAACATCTTCACCGGTGTGACCGTGGGTGGTGAATCCGAGTAAGGCCCTTTTGCTAATCATGGAGGCCATTTCGTCTTCCAAATCCGTGACTGTGTCGGCTTCCTCAACTTTGCAGAATTCTTCCTTGGAGTAATTATCAAGTCCATAGGAAGACAGCACTTCTTTCAAGTTGGAACGGTCTTTTTTCAGCTGGGAGGAAGCCCCTTTGACCGTCAGCTTGGCTTTTTTTAAAGGCTCTACAAATGTGGCAGCTGGCTGGTCATAGTAGTTTTTATCCGTTGAACCGTTGCCAATCGTCAGGCCGCTGTTTCCGTGATCGGTTACCGCAATCACCATCGTGTTGCCGTCACGTTTAGCAAAGTCCACAGCTTTTGCTACAGCCAAATCAAACGCCAGTACCTCGCTGATCATTCCGACAGGATCATTTTTATGAGCAGCCCAGTCGACTTTGCTGCCCTCGACAAACAAGAAAAATCCCTTCTCACGCTTGTTCAAATGCTCAATCGCAGTCCCGGTCATCTCAGCTAAAGAAGGCTGCTCCGGCAAAAGTTTCGCTCTGTCAAAGTCATACGCCATATCCTCATCTGCAAAACTGCCCCATAACTTCCCAGGAGGGCGAGTTTTTAGGTCCTCTTTTTTATCAATGAATAGATACCCCTTTTTCTCAATCACCTTCAGCAAATCTTCCTTATCCTTCCTGGCAGATTCCTGCGTTTTTAGCATGCCGTCATCATTGGCCATTTTTTTATCCTCCCCCGTGTGTAACCAGGCACGGCCGCCGCCTAACACGACATCAATCCCCTGATACACCTGCTGTTCGGCAATATCACTGAATTCATCGCGATTCTTCACATGAGCGGAAAAAGCGGCAGGGGTGGCGTGCTGGACAGGGGAGGTGGCGACGATTCCTGTCCCATATCCTTTTAGGCGGGCGGCTTCAAGCAAGCTGACGGCAGGCCTGGATCCGTCACCGTCAGGGACCATTCCGATGAAATCGGCATTTGTTTTAAAACCGGTCGCCATAGCTGTCCCGCCGGCTGCAGAATCCGTGATGGCTGACTGCTTGGAGTAAGTCCTGACTCCGCCGGTAAGAATCTCATCCAATGCCAAAGAGGAACCTTTATACCAGCGGGCCAACGTAACGATGTCCGAATTCGTTCCGTCCATCACCATGAAGATGACATTTTTCTTTGGAGTTTGGGCAAGCAGGCAGGTGGAAGGAAGGCTAATAAAGATAATAGAAAAAAATAAAATCAGGATAAATACCTTTGTGAGTTTTTTCATAGAAACCCCCTGGAAAAATCTTTTCACGATTAGTATGAGAAGGCCGTTTCATTCTATACAAAAAAGCGCCGCAGCCTTTATAACAGGCACGGCGCTCGGTATTATTTTCTCTCCAGGATTCCAAGAAGGATGTTTTCCAGAATGGTATGGTTGTCAGCATTTTTGATCGCTTGAACAGTTAGTCTGTTTATATTAAGAGGGGTAACAAAAGTGGAACCGGCCAAATCCATTGAATCGGGATTTCTTACATAGATGTCATTCTTTTTTACACCTTGCTGGATTTCCGCTCTGCCTTCCGAGGTCATTCCGATGGTGACTTCCCGCTTTTCAAGAGTCCCCTTCTCAGTGACGAGAAGCAGATAGTCCTTGATTCCTTCTTTTATAAGGCTTTCTTCGGGAACCGTCAGAACATCCTTTGCTTCTTCGGTGATAATGGATAAAGAAACATGAAATCCCGGACGGAGCACATCGAGGTTTTCGTTCTCTTCTCCGAATTCAACTTTGAATGGATAGGCGCTAAGCCCGTCCTCGGTTAATGTCTCAGAAGGAAGGACTGCGACATCTGTCACAAATCCGTTCAGCGCATCCTTTACAGCGGGGGAATAAACAATGGCTTCTTGTCCCTCCTTAATCTTCAGTGTTTCCTGTTCGCTTAGTTCCCCCTCCACCACAGTAGATCTCGAGGATATCACAATGACGGGATTATCAAGCTCACGTGACACTTTTTTGACGGTGCCTTCAGCAGTGCTTGCAACGGTTACTTCGCTTTCGTTAAGCTGCAATTGTGAAAGCTGTCTGTCCAAGTTATCAACTTCATGATTCAGTTGGTCGATTTCCAGTTCCTTCTCTGCGATTTCCTGATCGATATAGTAGTTGATTTCTTGGTTGCTCGCCTTAAGCGTCAGGTCTTCGTCATCATCCTCTGTTGTGCTTGGCAATCCATAACGGTCATCATAATAATTTGTGTTTCCAGTCGTGGAAGAGTCGGGCCTCATTGCACGCAAATCGATGATGTGACTCTCAATACTATCAATTTCATCTTCCAGTTTCTCAATTTCACTTTCCAGGAAGGCTTCCTGGTTATCGGTATCTTCTGTTTGATAGGTGAAAAGATCAGTTCCAATGGAGACTTCATCACCTTCTTTTACAAGAAAATCTTTAAATCGGCCATAAGAATCATCAAAATAAACATAATTTTCTTCTGCTGATGACAGTATAGCTTCTTTTTCAAGAGTATTGCGAAGGCTGGAGGTGGAAATAGGATTCCAGCTGTGCACAAATGAAGTCCGATCAACTTTGCTATCTGCTTTTTCTATTAAATACAGGTTGGTTCCTATGAAAATCAAAAAAAGGATCACTGTCGGGTAAACAAATTTCTTTTTCACAATCATCACGCCTTTACACCAGAATTGCAAAGTCTATGTATGCTAAGAACGCTGTAATACTCCAGAACAGGAGATTGACTAGGATAATCCATAATAATATGGTAATTCTTTTTATCTCAGTGAGCCATCGTAGCCCGATGAACTGCAGGATCATTGCCCAAACTTTAAAAACGGAAATGCTTCCTAGAAAATATTTAAGCCATTCATTGTCTGTTATGTATTGACTCATAACCCCGAGTGCCAGGGGTGAAGAGTACCAGTTGAGAGACAAGTAGGTAAGTAATGGGAGATATGTGAGCTTTTCTATTAACAGGACGATCAAAGTGATCCCCTGTAAAACGACAAGCTTCTTGAACTCTGCCTCATAAAGAGTCCAGAATAGAAGGGCCGGGATGAATAATATGAAAGCCGCATATAACAATCCCAAGAGCAGCCTGCCTACAAAGAAGTAAAATTTATGTATCTCAAAGTCAATCGGCGATAAGGCGAGAATATTCTTTGATAGAGGAACGCCCCCTAAACCAAAAATCCCATTTAATCCGAATATAACCATTGATAGTAAGAAAAGAAGCAATATTTTTTTATAATAATCTTTCAACATTTCCGATTCTCTTAGTTGATAAAAACAAATAGAAGGATGGAATACTCCTTTTAATAGTTTCACTTCGTTGAACATATATTGATTCCCCCAATGGTTTCTGATCCCTCAATTCATTTTATCGGAAAAACGCGAACTTTTCCATAAATTGTAGAAACATATTAAAAAATGAAAAAAAGGCTCTCCAATTCGGAAAGCCTTTTAAAAATTATATGCGAAGAAAGTTAGTCCTGTAAACAAAATAACCAGGAATAGGACAGTAAAAACCGACATGATGAGCCTTTGTCTGGCTTTTTTTGCTTTCATTTCTTCGGGCGTTAAGAAATGCACCGTTATTTCCCCCTTTTCGATAGCTGGCTGGCATGATAATCGTCCGTCACGATACCGAAGCCCCTCTAGCTTTGCGTCATTATTTTTCAATAATTTTGCCTTTTCGTATGGTGACAATCTTATTATCGACAAACTCATTTCTGGTTTAATAGTATTTTAGTAGGGTTTTGTCGAAGATTGCAATATTATTCTTCTATAGTTTTAATGATAGTAATCATTTTATTAATAAACTTCTGCTGTTTTTTTATATCGTAAAAGGAAGCTGTAATAAGTAGGTTTTTTAATTGGGGGTATTCATGCAGCATGTTCATCGCCCGTTCCATTTCTCCGTCTTCAAACTTTTCTCTAAGGACCAATGCCTTGTCAGCTGGATCTTCCGGATAGGTGCTTCCTGAAATAATTTTATAAAGATCTATGGGGGAAACCTGATAAAGATGAACCATCTTTCTTAAGATGTCGTTGGGAATCTGGCTTTTTCCATTCTCATAATTGTTAAGCAGCTGTTTGCTGATGTTTAACCGTTTGCTACTTCAACTTGAATCAGCTGAACAATTCTTCAAAGCCTTAAAAAAATCATGCTTTCACCCGAATTTCTTCACTAGATGTAAATAACATAACTCTTAATGTGAGAAAAAATATGAAAGCAAATAATTACTTTACTATTTTAAGTAAAAAAATATTTATTTGTAAAATATAGTTGCTAAATTACATATATTTCCTATAGAATGAAAATAAGGATAAAAATAGTCCTAAATTGTTGTCGAAAATTGAATAGTAGGAGGAAAAGATGAAGAAACAGGTGTGGTTACTGCATTTCTTGCCGGATGGTGTCAGGTTCATGAATGTTAGGGATTTTTATTTAGTTTTTAGAGGCAGGTACAAGGACGATTCCATCCTGCTTACTTCAATAGGTAATTACACATTGGCAATGCAAAGCTTAAATGTTGAGGATTTAACCTCAGAACAAGGATTCGTTAGTTTCCTTCCCATCCCGTTATCAGGATCAACAAAATTCCTATTAAGAGCAGACGTTAAGGGAGTAAAAAGCATCCTGGTATTATCTGTTGATGAAAAAAGACTGCAGATTGAACCGGCAACAGAGTTTGATGAACTCTCAGACGATATCTTTCAACACATTCTTCACTGTTTCTCGGTGACAAAAAAAGATAACTATATATCTTTTCTGTTACGTCCTCATGAAAATACAGCAGCTAAACGCCGTCACCGCCCACCCAACAACGACAATCATCCCGAATAATTGTAATAAAGCCACCTCCCTCCTAAAAAATTCACACAAAATCCAAATATTGTATTTACGGATCTTGTAGAAATATAGTATTGTATGTATATTGCCGAAGTTTAACATCATACAAGATTGGTAAATATAATAATACAAGATAGATATATTAGGAGGTAATCTTTTTGCAACAAGGTTCAACGAAAGATCAACAGCAACTACTCAATCTCATGCAAAAAGCTTTTGACAAAGCAAAACACGGAAACATGGATGCTTCCCAAATGGTAACGTGGCTACAAAAAGAACTACAAACTGAATATACATTCGTTAAACAAAAAGCGCTTTAGACCCTGCAAAGTCGAAAAGTGCTTTTTTTAATTTTAATGTAAGCGCTTCACTTCGTTAAACCGCTAAGAGGGACAGTCCCTCTTAGCGGTTTAAATCGTTAATGCGGCAGTGTGCGAAAAGGGACTGTCCCTCTTAATGCTTTAAATCACTAAAGGATTATTATAAGAAGGATTCCGCCCTTTTTTGGAGAATTTAATTGAGGTACTACAAATTGAAAGGAGTGCCAAGTGCCTTAATGCCAAGACAACCTCGAAAGTGGATTCCAAACGCAACTTATCATTTTATGATGCGGGGAAACCGAAAATCTATTATTTTTCATGAGCCAACGGATTTCCAGAATTATTTAAACCTTCTTGATCGGTCCTCGAAATCCCATCCGTTCCGCCTCCACTCTTTTTGCCTGATGAACAACCATATCCATCTTCTGCTTGAAACGATGAAAGATCCTCCAACCCAACTATTCCGCCAAATCAATACCTGTTATGCCATGTATTACAACAAAAAATATGACTCTGTCGGTCACCTGTTTCAAGGAAGATTCAAAGCAAAGCACGTTGATACAACCTCATATCTTCTTGGTGTCAGCAAGTACATTCATTTGAATCCCGTCGAAGCAAACCTGGTCAAACAGCCTGAGCTTTATCCCTGGAGCAGTTACTCTGCTTATTACCACCAGCATCGCGTTCCCCTGGTCCACACCGAAAAGATCCTTTCCTTCTTTCCAGAATCATCTCCATCTCGTTACAACGAATATGTACGCAGACAGCTCACATACGAAGAGAAAGAGCTGGCTAAAACTTTCTTGAGACCTTAAAAGAACTTTAATGCTTTACTGTGCTAAGAGGGACAGTCCCTTTCAACACGTTAAAGCCCTAAAAGGGACAGTCCCTCTTAATGCTTTACCGCGTTAACAATCTAAGTTTCTAAAATATTCCGACTAGACGTTGACCGCTCATTTGAAAACCCATACAATGAAAATAGTTATTAGTAAATTCAGAAATCAGAAGGTGCGGAAGCCATGAGAATAGTAGACCAACACCGCATAGGCAAGAGTGCACTTCTTCTCCTCCTCATGGACGGGACGGAAGAAGAGTATAGTGAGCAATTCAAGCAATTGAACTGGCAGTTTTGCACAGGCAAAGTCGGTTCGATGAACGTTCAGAAAATCGTCGCTGCGATTGAAACAGCAGCCAAGCGGAATGAGATTGTCAGGGAGGATCTCTACAGGGAGATGCATTCTTTATATCATGCCACGATGGAAGCCATTTCCGGAGTGACCAGGGGACAGACACAGCTCGGGGAAATCCTCAGAACGGTCGGCCTTAGATTTGCGGTCGTCAGGGGTATGCCATATCAAAACGCCGAAGAAGGCGAATGGATTGCCGTAGCGCTTTACGGGACGATCGGTGCACCCATTAAAGGCTTGGAGCACGAAACCATTGGCCTTGGAATCAACCATATTTAATAGGAAGAGCCTATAGTGATTAGAAATCAGGAGGCTCGATGACAAAGCTTTATTTGTCGTCGAGCCTTTTTTTGTTGTTTTAGAAAGTCCTAGTGTGACTTTATTGCTTTAAAGCACTAAGAGGGACTGTCCCTCTTAGTGCGGTGAAGCACTAAAGCTAAATATCAGAAGAGGGTGAAATAATGATCGAACTGACAGGACATACATTGACGTTGGAAGAAGCTAAGAAAATTATTTATGAAAATGAAAAGGTTACTCTATCCCGAGAAAGCCTGACCAAAGTGAAGCAAAGCAGGGAAGCGGTAGAGAGGATTGTCCGGGAAAAGAAAATTGTGTATGGCATTAACACGGGTTTCGGGAAGTTCAGTGACGTTCTGATCGACCAAGAGCATGTTGAGGAGCTGCAGTTAAATCTCATCCATTCCCATGCCTGTGGAGTAGGAGACCCATTTCCTGAGAAAGTTTCCAGGGCCATGCTCCTCTTAAGGGCCAATGCGCTTCTCAAAGGGTATTCCGGCGTGAGACCCGTCCTAATAGAAACACTCATAGAACTACTCAATAAGCAAATCCATCCAGTAATACCGCAGCAGGGGTCATTGGGAGCCTCTGGCGACCTTGCACCACTTTCTCACCTTGCACTGGCCCTGATGGGGGAAGGAGAGGTGTTTTACAACGGAGAAGTCCAGCCGACGCTGCCTGTCCTTTCGAAAGAAGATATCATGCCGATTACCCTTCAGGCAAAAGAGGGCCTTGCACTCATCAACGGTACGCAGGCAATGACGGCCATGGGGGTCATTAATTACATTGAAGCTGAACAGCTTGCCTATCAATCTGAAATGATAGCCTCACTCACAATCGAAGGGTTAAGAGGAATCATCGATGCGTTCGATGAAGACATTCACATTGCCAGAGGCTACCGCCAGCAGATAGAGACGGCCGCCCGTATCCGCGGCCACCTATCCGGCAGCAAGCTAACGACCTCCCAGGGAGAACTAAGGGTACAGGATGCCTACTCATTAAGGTGCATACCGCAAGTCCACGGAGCATCATGGCAAGCTCTGGATTATGTAAAAGAAAAACTGGAAATCGAAATGAACGCAGCCACTGATAACCCGCTGATCTTTGAAAACGGAGAAAAGGTCATCTCTGGAGGCAACTTCCATGGTCAGCCGATAGCCCTGGCGATGGACTTCATGAAAATAGCGATCGCAGAACTCGCCAACATTTCCGAGCGAAGGGTGGAAAGGCTCGTCAATCCGCAGCTGAATGATCTGCCGCCTTTCCTGAGTCCGGAGCCGGGCCTTCAGTCAGGCGCGATGATCATGCAATATGCCGCTGCATCCCTCGTTTCAGAAAACAAAACCTTGGCACATCCGGCGAGTGTCGATTCCATCCCATCTTCAGCCAACCAGGAAGACCATGTCAGCATGGGGACAATAGGATCGCGCCACGCGTATCAAATTTTACTAAATGCCAGAAGGGTGCTCGCTGTTGAGCTGATCTGCGCCCTGCAGGCTGTTGAATACCGAGGTACTGAAAAAATGGCACCCTCAACTCAACAATTTTACACAGAAGCCAGAAAAACAGTTCCATCCATCACGAAAGACCGGATTTTCTCAAAAGACATCGAAGCTCTGCAGAAGTGGCTTCAGGAAATGAACTGGCAGGACTATAACTCAACGAAAAAAATTACCCAATAAGGGAGGAAATAGAGATGGAAAAAACACGACAAATCAAAGCAAAAAAGGGATTGGAAATCGAATGCAAAGGCTGGGAACAGGAAGCGGTTCTGCGGATGCTCTACAACAATCTTGATCCAGAGGTTGCGGAAAAGCCGGAAGATCTCGTTGTATACGGAGGAATCGGAAAAGCCGCGCGTAATTGGGAGTCGTTTGATGCCATCGTCAACACGCTTAGAAATTTGGAAAACAACGAAACGATGCTCGTCCAGTCTGGAAAGCCTGTCGGCGTTTTTAAAACTCATGAAGCGGCCCCGCGCGTCCTTCTTTCCAACTCTGTTCTGGTGCCGAAGTGGGCCAACTGGGAGCATTTCCATGAGCTTGATCAAAAGGGGCTGATGATGTACGGCCAAATGACAGCAGGAAGCTGGATCTACATCGGCACGCAGGGAATTTTACAAGGAACCTATGAAACATTTGCAGCAGTAGCCCGCGAACATTTTAACGGATCCCTCAACGGCACCATCACGCTGACGGCAGGACTCGGCGGTATGGGCGGGGCTCAGCCTTTAGCTGTAACCATGAATGGCGGGGTGGTAATCGCTGTGGACGTGGACCCTGACAGAATTCAAAAACGTATGGACACGAAATATCTTGATGTCCAGACAGATTCACTGGATGAAGCGCTCATGATGGCTTACGAAGCGAAAGAGGCAGGCAAGGCTCTGTCAATCGGCCTTCTAGGCAACGCAGCTTTAATTCACCACGAGCTGTTGAGAAGAGGAGCGAAAATCGATATCGTCACGGACCAAACTTCTGCTCACGATCCGCTGAATGGTTATGTTCCTGAAGGCTATAACTTGAAGGAAGCTGAAGCGGCAAGAAAAGATAACCCAGCCCTTTACACATCGCAGGCGGAAAAAAGCATGGCGAAACATGTAGAAGCAATGCTCGAATTCCAGCGCCGCGGCAGCATTGTGTTCGATTACGGAAACAATATCCGCCAGGTCGCAAAGGATGAAGGCGTAGAAGACGCGTTTGCTTTCCCGGGATTCGTCCCAGCTTATATCCGGCCGCTGTTCTGCGAAGGAAAAGGTCCGTTCCGCTGGGCAGCATTATCAGGAGACCCGGAAGATATTTACCGCACGGACCGTCTGATAAAAGAACTTTTCCCGGAAAATGAAGAGCTGATCCGCTGGATTGATATGGCACAGGAAAAAGTAGCTTTCCAAGGGCTGCCGTCACGCATCTGCTGGCTTGGGTACGGGGAGCGCGTGAAGATGGGGCTGGCGATCAATGAGCTTGTCAAAAAAGGTGAGTTAAAGGCACCGGTCGTTATCGGTCGTGACCACCTCGACTGCGGGTCTGTCGCATCACCCAATCGCGAAACAGAATCCATGAAAGACGGAAGTGATGCGGTTGGTGACTGGGCCATCCTGAACGCCCTGATTAACACCGCGGCCGGAGGATCCTGGATCAGCTTCCATCATGGAGGAGGAGTTGGTATGGGCTACTCCCTGCACGCCGGAATGGTCGTGGTGGCAGACGGATCCGAACTTGCACATGAGCGACTGGAGCGTGTCCTGACGACCGATCCAGGGATGGGCGTCATCCGCCATGTCGACGCAGGCTATGAAAAGGCAGAAGAAACGGCAGAGAAATGGGATATTAAAGTACCGATGAAAGGAGACAAATAATGACTGTACAATATGACGTACTGATTGAAAATATAGGACAGCTGCTGACGATGGACCACGGGGACGGACCAATCAAGGGAGAACAGATGTCTCATGCGCCTTTACTTGAAAATGCAGCGCTTGCTGTGAAGGATGGCAAGATTGCCTGGATGGGAAAATCAACAGAGACTGACAGCATAAACGCTGATAAAGTCATCGATGCAAAGGGAAAGCTTGTCACGCCTGGACTGGTTGATCCCCACACTCACCTTGTGTTCGGCGGATCCCGTGAACATGAAATGGCCTTAAAACAGCAGGGAGTCCCTTACTTGGAAATTTTGAAAAGAGGCGGGGGAATTCTTTCTACTGTCCAAGCGACTCGTGAGGCGACAGAGGAGGAGTTGACTGAAAAAGCCCGTTTCCACCTTGACCGCATCCTTTCCTACGGGGTCACCACAATGGAAGCAAAAAGTGGATATGGACTGGACAAAGAAACAGAGCTGAAGCAGTTGAGAGTAGTGAAAAGGTTAAATGAGGAACACCAAATCGATTTAATTTCAACATTCCTGGGTGCACACGCCATCCCGCCGGAATACAAAGAGAACCCGGATGCTTTTTTACAAGAAATGCTGGAGCTGCTGCCTGAAATTCAACAAGGTGAACTTGCTGAATTTGTCGATATTTTCTCAGAAACAGGGGTCTTCACCGTGGAACAGGCGCGCAGCTATCTGCTGAAAGCAAAGGAGATGGGGCTTCAGGTCAAAATTCACGCCGATGAAATCGACCCGCTCGGCGGAACGGAAATGGCGGTTGAAGTCGGGGCAATCAGCGGGGAACATCTTGTTGGAGCTTCGGAAAAAGGAATCGAAATGCTTGGAAAATCAGACACCATCGCCGTCCTGCTGCCAGGCACGTGTTTTTACCTCAATAAAGACAGCTTCGCAAAAGCGAGAGAGATGATCGGAGCGGGGGCAGCAGTCACACTATCCACAGACTTTAACCCTGGAAGTTCACCGACAGAAAATCTTCAGCTCATCATGAGTCTGGCTGCCCTGAAAATGAAAATGACGCCGGAAGAGATTTGGAACGCTGTCACAGTCAATGCTGCTTATGCAATCAATAGGGGAGAAAGTGCAGGGAGGATTGCCATCGGCCGAAAAGCAGATATTGTACTATGGGATGTTCCGAACTATCATTATGTCCCATATCACTACGGGGTCAACCATGTGAACACCGTCTGGAAAGCGGGCAAAGCGGTTTACGGGAAGGAGCGGGAAGATGAGCAGGTTTACACATCTTAGAACAGCAGGCAAAGCACAGTTTCAGGATCGTTTTACAAAAAAAGCCCATGAGCTGCTCTCGCCTTGGGTGGAAGGGAAGAAAGGAGATATCGCTCTCGTAGGAGCTCCCCTTTCCAAGTCTTCCATCAGCCATTCCGGGGCAAGCTTGGCCCCTGAGGTCATCCGACGCTGTCTCGGCTCGTATTCAACCTTTGCCATAGAAGAAGAACGGGAGCTGTCAGATCACTCGTTCGTTGACTTCGGAGACATCCTGATGCATCCGACAAGTATCGTTGAATCGCAGAATAGAATCTATGAATCTCTTACCCAGGTCTGGGCAGAGGACGCTGCGCCTTTTACCATCATTCTAGGTGGTGATCATTCCATCTCCACTTCTACTATAGAAGCTTTCACAGAACATAAAGGTAGGGTGGGGGTCATCCAGTTTGATGCTCACCATGACCTGCGGAATGTCGAGGATGGGGGTCCTACGAACGGAACGCCATTTCGCAGGTTGCTGGAGAGAGGGATTATAAAAGGTGAGGACCTGGTTCAGATCGGAATCCGCAACTACTCCAATGCGGGCGCATATTATCAATATGCAATGGAAAACGATGTAACCGTCTATACAATGAAGGAGGTCCGTGAGCGGAATATCGCAGACCTCATGAAGGAAGCCTTGCAGATGCTTGAAGGGAAGGTAGACACTATTTATCTTTCCGTGGATATGGATGTATTAGACCAGGCTTTTGCACCAGGCTGCCCAGCTATCGGACCAGGAGGGATGGACACCGATACCCTAATGGAAGCCGTCAGCATCGGCTGCAAACACCGGAAGGCTGCCGCCATTGACATCGTCGAAATCGACCCAACCCTCGACATCCGAGACATGACAAGCCGGGTTGCTGCACACCTTCTGCTCAACTGCATGAAAGACCGCACTTCAACACACTAACAAACTAAAAGGGACAGTCCCCTATCGCGCTTTAAAGCGCCAAAGGGGACTGTCCCTCTTCGTGCTTTAAAGCAGTAAAGTTATAAAACTCCTATTATGTAATTTTATGGTATTATAATGAAAGGTTTTATTTAGTTGAAGGAGGAAAATGACGGTTGATTCTCTTTTTATTATTAGTAGTAGGAGCAGCTATTCTCAGTATGCCCCAAGTGAAGGGGAAAATCGGTGAGGGGTGGGTGAAGTTTTATATTAGTAGATTGGACCCTCATCGCTACTTCGTTATACATGATATTCTACTGCCCGGACAGAACGGAAAAACCACACAAGTTGACCATATTATTGTATCCCCTTATGGCATTTTCGTCATTGAAACAAAGAATTACAAAGGCTGGATCTTCGGCAGTGAGCACAGTAAAAGATGGACACAGCAGATTTATAGGAGCAAACATCAATTCCAAAACCCCATCCATCAAAACTACGGGCACATTGAAGCCATCAAAAATGTGTTGGGTGAGCAAGTGAAGCTACCTTATATTTCGATCATTGCCTTCAATTCCAAAGCAGACTTAAAAAAGATAAACATTTCTTCTCCCCATATTCATGTCACCTATGATACGAAGATAAAGAAAGTAATAGAGTCATATGGGGATAAAAAGAACTCTACACCGTACGCAAAGGCAGTCCATGAGCGCTTGAAATCAGTCGGACTCCAAGGGAAAGAGGCATCAAGAGGCCATGTCACACAGGTGAAAGCAGAGCAAAAACTAGTAAAATTAAAGGTGCAAAGCCATATCTGCCCAAAGTGCGACGGCAAATTAGTTCATAGACAAGGAAAATACGGCAGCTTTAAAGGATGTTCGAATTATCCGAAATGCCGCTATACTGCATAAGCAAAGAAAATAGTCATCCGACTCTCAAACAATCGAGGTACGTTCATAACATATATAGGTTATTTTTATTATAACCCAGTCCCGTGCAGGTAATATTTTGAGACTTGACTTTGAGTAATCATATCTAATACATTCTACCTTAGGAAAGGCCTTGATCCTAAAAAGATTCGAGATCATAACCGTAGAAACTACCTAAAGGTAGATATCAAATGAGTACTTTGTTGCTTTAAAGCACGAAAAGGGACTGTCCCTCTTAGCGCTTTAAAGTGTTAAAGCGAAGCCTGTCAAAAGAGTCCCTGCCACATATACAGCAGGGACTCTTTTAATTTGAAATTTCACCGAAACTACTGTAATATTTGTAATAATACTATCACAGTATAGTAACACTTATCTTCCTTACGTAACATTAATAACCCTTCAAAACCCCGCCAAATCAACGTTTTATAGTGTACATTTACACTTTCAACCTCTAAATAATTAGTAAAATAATCCAATAACTATAAAGTTCTGAATAATTTTATTAGATAAAATCTCTCAAACCCCAGTAGCTTCTAAGGGTCATCGGTTTAAGGACCATTCAGGGTAAAACTGGTAACTTGCTCGGAAAACATTTCCACTTAAAATCCTGTTTTTCTGCGATACAATGAATCTCGTCATCAGGTTTTCAGACAAATCTGGTAACAAAAAATCTAGCAGAGAAACAAAGGAGAAATTTTCTATGAAAAAATCAATCATTGCTTTGTCAACTGCCGCAATGTTAGCTACTGGATTCTCAACCAATACATCAGCCGCAACTTATAAAGTACAGTCAGGGGATACACTTTCCCACCTGGCCAATAAATATAATGTCACAGTCTCTGATCTTAAAAGCTGGAACAGACTGAACTCAGACCTTATCTATGTGAATCAAAATCTTGAGGTAGGCGGAGAGAAAACAGTAGCGCCTGCACAAACATCTTCTACAACATATGTAGTCAAAAGTGGGGATTACTTAGGGAAGATTGCCAGAAATCATGGGGTTTCAGTCAGCAGTCTGAAGAGCTGGAATGGATTAAGCAGCGATTTAATTTATCCAGGCCAGCGTCTTAAAGTAAATTCAAGCGGTTCATCTGCCCCTGCCCAAACAAAAACAGTGTCCTCCTCTAATGGAAGCACACACACAGTGGTATCAGGTGATACACTAAGCCATATTGCAAAAAGATACGGAACAACCGTTTCACAGATTAAAGCAAACAACGGATTAAGCAGCGATGTTATCTATGTAGGTCAAAAACTATCAATCTCTAAATCAGCTACAACAACTCCGGTTGTAACGAAAGTTTCTGGAGCGTCAAATGACAGTGTAGGCTTACTAAATGAAGCGAAGAGACACTTGGGAACACCATATGTCTGGGGTGGGTCAACTCCATCAGGGTTTGACTGCAGTGGTTTCATTTACTATGTTTACAAACAATCAGGTAAAAATGTCAGCAGAACAAACGCACTTGGTTTCTGGAATGGAGCAACTAAGGTTAGCAATCCGCAGCCTGGCGATCTTGTATTCTTCAGCAACACGTATAAGCCTGGAATCTCTCATGCAGGATTCTACATGGGTGACAACAAATTTATTCATGCCGGTAGCAGAGGAATCGAAATCACATCCTTGAGCAATCCTTATTGGAGCTCTAAGTTCACAGGCTACGGCCGCTACTAATATTTATAAACGATCTTTTACCCTTCCCCGCCAGGAAGGGTTTTTTCTATTTATTCAGTGGTTACCCCCTTTTAAACAAGGTAAACCACTTTTTTAAAATTTTTTTATGAAAATTTTAAACACCCTTTTTAAAATATAATAACCTACATAGACTAGTATGAGCGTCCTTCACCTCGCAAGCACTTATGGTGCTATCCTCAACGACGGCATCATGATACAGCCGCTTCTATTGGCTAATGCTGACAAAGAAATGTGGGAAAAGGACATGCTTTCCACAGAGAACGCGGAACTTTCGAAAGCAGGTTTGAGAAAAGGTGTAACAGAGGGGATCGCTGGAAAAGCTGCGATAGAAGGGAAAAGCAATAGCGGGAAAAACTGGGACAGCGGAAATCAAACCAAACAGGGAACGACCGGAACAGAAAACGGCTTCTTTGTCAGCTAGGACCAAAACAACCATGAATTCCTCCTCGCCATGATGGAACATGTAGAACACAGAGGTGGCAGTACACATACAATTGAGGTTACAAAGAATTTTTACCAAAACAGGGAGTAGTACACTCAATATAAGAAACAGCAGGAACGCAGAACAGGGTCATAAAGGGAAAAATAAAATAACAAAAATATGCAGAGATTTTACGACGGGGATTGGAACCCAGCCATCTATTGATAATAAAGTTATCAGGCCCTCCACTAGATATTGGAGGGCCTGGTACGTGCTTGTTTCTATGCAATTAACTCCTGACTAAGTACTGACATTCCAATGACCCTTAAGAATTGATTGATTTTTTTAAAAGCCGTAAATTTATATTCTTCAATAACCTCAAATTCTTTTAATATGGCGTACTTATTCTTTCTAAACCCTTTAGGTCCTAAAACTGGCGGGGTTGTCTGGGAGTCAGTGTGCTTATACGTGTAAATAGTCGCTTCTCCGATCTTCATTTGCGATTTTTTAAATTCAAAGTGAAACACAATCGCCAATTCTTCATCAATAAAAGATGGAATGACCTTCATTTCAATCTCACACATTTCTATTACCTCCCTAATCATTTGGTACATTTATACTACCAAATTCCTAAAAAAGAAGGATTTTGCAATATTAAGGGGATTTACGGGGAAAGAAGCCAAAATATAAAGATTTACAATGTTTTCTCCAAATTATATAACTTCAGGAATATTCCTGAAAGAATACGAAAAATAGCTTGTATATTGTATGGTGTCAGGCAGAAAGGAAGTAATTCTACTAATACACCCTCTCAAGCCTTATCTTGTGAAAGCAGGAGGACTAACTTAAGTATGGTCAATATGGTTATGTCACCCATTTAACCATATAAATATATTTTTAATTAGGTACCTGTCAATTATCGATAGTACTCATAAACCCGGTGGAAAGAAAAACACTATAATGTCTTCACTTACTCACCTACAATATTAGTTCAAGGAAGTCGTGTATACGAGAATTATTAAGGAAGCATCGGTTCTTATGGATGATACCACCCAATATGATAGTGTCAATTATTTCGTCCTTTTAATAATACCTTCCCAAAAAATTCGTCCGCTCGTTTTTAGGGTTTCCAAAAAAGTTCATTGAGCACACTTACCTCTACAATGTACCCGCCGTCCACGGAGATGAGCCGGCCCTAGACTTCATGGGCCAAACTCCTTTCATAACTTCTCTCAAAAGGCCTTTTATAACTTTAAGAACTTTACCTCTCATTTAAGGATAAGTAATGGTGGGAAAAAAGCTTTAAGTTAGATGACGTGTATGTACTGGTTTACAATTTTTTCTAAATTTATTTCGGTTTTTTGAATATTTTATAAAAACCTATGTATTCTTTATAGAGAACTCTTTGAGTTTTTTTATAACTTTATCCCGGGTTGAAAACTAAATGAGATTGAAAAGGAGGGATATGATTTGATGAAATCTTTTTCAGTTCTCGGGAGGGGAAAATAGGAGGAGTTAGATGAAAAAACTGAATAAAAAATTCTTCAGGGTATTAGCAATGCTGGGAATTATTTTTTCGTTGTGTGTACCGTCTGCAGGTTTTGCAACAGAAAAGAGTTATGAACCTGCTCAAAAGGAAATTCCCTTCCCATCCGAGAGTAGAAGTACTTTTAGTGCTTTTAGCTTTATGTCCATGCAAGAAGGAGAAATAGGTAATAATCTGGTAAGAGCTAATATAGGTAATGATGGAAGGTTTAGTGCGGGTCTAAAGGCTGTGGAAAACTCAGATTGGTACCGGATTATTTATGGTGGATACGACGGGTGGAGTGGATGGACAGGTACATCCTTTACATCATTGAAAATCGATGGTGAGGATAAGGTGTTTGGAAATTATGAGTATGGGGAATTTTTACAAGCACCAACTAATGTGAACGATCAAACAAACCAGGCAGTCTGGAAATCAGGTGATATCTCAGTTAAGCAGGTTTTAAAGTCAACAATCAACCCTGCAACCGGTATTGATGATGCAATTCAAGTCCGCTATACAATGACCAATACTGGAGAAACAGATCATGACGTCGGGCTGCGTATCATGATTGATACAATGGTTGGCAATAATGACAGTGCCCCATTTAAGGTGCCAGTTGAAAACAGTATTGAATCAATTGATTACCAGAAGCAATTTGTTGGAGATGAAGTACCGGAGTTCTGGCAGGCGTTTCAATCATTCGATAACCCTGATATCAGTTCTCAATATACCATGGGCGGAGAAAATTCAACAAAGCCCGATCGCTTTGTCATCGCGAATTGGGGATCTATTATGAGCACCATTTGGGATTATCAAGTTCCTGAAACTCAAAGCAGGACGGGGGACAGCGCGGTTGGCATGTGGTGGGAACCAGTAACTCTAGCTCCCGGGGAAACGAAAACCATTACTACTTATTATGGACGTCCTGGTGTAGGCGGGAGCCAGACATTACTATTAAGTGGAAAGCAAAAGTTAACTGCATCAGAGTGGACTTCCGGCTCCACAAATATTATTGCTTACTTAAATAACAACACAGGCAGAGAATTAAATAATGTCAATTTGAGAATTGTTCCTAGTGAAGGGATTACTCTCGTGGATAATGATGATATGCAAGTTATTGGACCGGTTGCTGAACGGGAAACAACTCAAACTGCTTGGAGGGTGCAACCTACTAGGTCTGGCACCCACTACGTAACTGTTGAAGCTTTTGAAGAAGGGATAAGTTCGCCATTCGCAACTACAGAATTTCAGATTATTGCAGATGAACCTGTTGTGCCTGCGAATGTTTCGATTGGTAATAGTCGGGGAGAGGACCGGAATGGGAACCCTATCGCAGGGAGAACCAGTCCTTTGACCATTAATGCCTCCTACCCAGATGCCACACGTGTAACTTTGAGAGCTACAGATTCTAATAGCAGTACTTATGAGGCTGAAATGACATCGGAGAATAGTGGCGATTGGACACACAGTTTTATTCCTTCACAATACGGCCTATGGGGAAGTCCTCTAGTTATACAATTAATTCCTGAATATCAGGATGGTTCTACTGGTGAACCACAAGGATTTGAGATTGTACTAATTGACCCCAGCGGGATAGTCTACAATGCAGAAAAAGCAACAATTAATCAAGACCCCGACCTCAACAGAAACGGAGAGCGCCCTTTACCGCTTGACTGGGAGTTGCCTGGGGCTACGGTAGTTCTTCAATACTACGATCCTGCACTTGAATCATGGGTAATTATGACCAATGAAGCTTACCCTGGAATGCTCTCACCCATAGAAAATCCTCAAGTAACCGGTGAGGATGGCAGATATGCGTGGGATGTTGCAGAAGGCCGTTACAGAGTAGTAGTTAGCCGTCCAGGCTTTGAAACTAAAACAAGCGAAGAAGTGAATGTCCCTCCGCCAGTATTGGATTTACATGTAGGTTTGACACCAACTGACCGTGTTGCCCCAACCGTTTCTTATGAGGGGGTAGAAAATAATAAAACTTATACGGGTCCTGTATCCATTCAGCTTCAAGCAGCGGACGATGAAGCAGGGGTTCGTACAATTTCCTATCGTGTTGATGGTGGAGAAGAAGTGAATTCAAGCGACGATAATTTTAATATTTCTGTTAATGATACTGGAAATCATACAGTTGAGGTTACAGTATTGGATCATGCAGGCAATGAGGTTAATGAAAGAATAGAGTTTTCCATCCAGGAAGAACTGCCGGAAGGGGATATTTTAACTGTTTTAAGCCAGGCTATTGAGAAAGCAAATGAAATCAACAGTAATATGAAAGAATCACTTGACGATCTTAATGCAGGCCATGCTTCTGCTGAGGTGGAAAGTGCTGTTGCCAATGCAATCTCTGTAAATGAAGAGGTTCAAGGTTTGATTACACAAGCAAAAGTTTTACTTCAAGAGCAGCCCTTGTCGTCTGCACTTCTTCCTCTATTGGAGATGCAGTTAAGAATGGCTGAAGATCAATCGGTTGTGACAGATTTAAAACTGAGAGCTGCACAGCAAAAAATAACCGACGGTCGTCCGTTAACGGAGGTCAGCAGTGATCTGAAAAGTGCCCAAAACGCGAATAAGAAGTGCAAGGCATCACTTCAATATGTAGCCAGTTATTTAGTCATGGTTTTACTACGGTAGAAAATTTAAAAGTATTGCTAGGGGACCTGTAATTATTGATAATTGCAGGTCTTTTAATGATAGAGTCAAATGTCCAGGTGTACAAAGAAAAAAATGGTAAAAAAGTAAGAAAAAAGGAGTAAAAGGCAATAAACCGGAGATTTAGTTCTATAAAAAGAACAAAGTGAGCTTTTTTAAAGGTTTTAAAAAATGATCTTATAAAATATACTAAGTCCATAAGGTTCTCAGCTGAGAACAAAATAAGCCATAAAAAGAACGTGAGTGTATATCTTAGTTCAAGGAGCTGGGAGGGATCTTTTATAAGACAGTCGAGACTTCGAAAGCTTAGAAAAAGAACAAATCCATTAATGATTTGTATACATACAATTCTCTTATGGTATACCACTGTTTTTATATCAACTTCTATGATTTCTGAAACAAATGCACTATTTAAAAGCTCAGCTTCAAATTCCAATGAACTCAAAGCTCAATGGGCTGAAGTATGGGATAAAAGTTCACTGACATTCTGGAACAGTGAAGTCGCCAAAAAGTATAAAGAAACACAGGGTATAAAGAAAAACGATAAGCACTTTGGTTTTTCTTGCGAAGAAGGGTTCTACAGTGACATTTACAATGATGGCAGTACGATGGCGGGAACCTCACTATACATGCTCAGATTTAATACAACTGAGCAAGGGGATCCCAACCCAAACAGGCGCGGTCAAATTGTACATGAGAATAAGCTGCCTATCTTAAGAAGCGAGGAACTTATCCGCCTGACTTATAAAACGGATCTCAAATCCATGAGGCCCGGCATTTATAAATTCACTGCATTGCAAAGACCTCAACATCCTGGAGGCGTTAACCTGAAGAGTGTTGAATACCCAGAACGCATTGAAATATGGGCTGAGGAAGCAATATCTGTTACACCAGAGCAAATTAACGCCTGCAGCAAGCCTGATTTATCAAAGAAGTCTGTCGAGGATAAAGCTGCTGTTGACAAAACAACAACTGAAGAAAAGCCGGCAGCGGAGGATTCAACTAAACAGAAAAAACAAGAGCAGAATGAAAAAGCTCCTCTTCCATCAAATGAAATAGAATCATCAAAACCAGTGACCGAAAATAAAGCAACCCAGGAATCAGTGACAACAGTAGCACCGGAAAAAGAAGTCTCAACTGATGACCAACCCAAACTAACATCAGAAGGATCAACAGACAATGTAGAAGAATCACAATCAAAAGAAAGCACAAATGATCAAAATAAAGGTTCATCCACTGAAGAAGAAATGCAAAAAGAAAATAAAGACAAGGCAAATTCAAATTAGGTGGTGTAAAAATTGAAAGCTAAAACGTTATTCAAATGGACCAGCAGAATTGTTTATACAGTATTTATCATCATCATGCTGCTTGCCTTATATTCAGTCCTATCCTCCCGAATGTCTGGTGGGGAGCCTGAAATATTCGGTTACCAAGTAAAATCAGTATTGTCCGGTTCCATGGAGCCTTCAATAAAAACAGGATCAATCATTGCTATTAAGAAGACAGAAGATCCTGCCAATTATGAAGTGGGTGATGTCTTAACATTTAAATCCTTAGATGATCCCAATACTCTAATCACTCATAGAGTTGTAGAAATAAAGACAATTGATTCCCAAATCCATTATGTCACTAAAGGTGATAACAACGATGCTAATGATAGTAACCCAATCCCATCTAGCAATGTTGTTGGAAAGTATGTAGGGTTTACAGTTCCGTTTGTCGGAAAAGCATTCAGCTTTTATTACACCGATGCAGGAAAGATAGTCTTTTTAATTCTCCCCGGCATCATGCTAATGAGCTGGGCGGCTATTACGGCCTGGAGAGCAATAGCTTCTATTGAAGAAAAAGAGGAAACAAAAACCACTTAATTCGTTTGAGATCCCTATTGGAATACATACATATTTTTTCAAAAGGGTTTCAATATAAAAAATATTAAAAATTCGAGGAGGAAACAAGCATGGGTCTTAAAAAACGTTTAGGGGCAGCAGCACTAGCTACAGGTATCGGAGCAGCAGCAATTGGTGGAGGTACTTTTGCATTATTTGGAGCACAAGCAAGTAACACTGGAAACACTTTTACGGCGGGTACAGTAAGCGTAGAAGACTTAACTGGAAATGGGAATGTGTTTTCTAGTAGTTCAATTGTAGCGAATTTAGCACCTGGAGATGCGGAAACAGGTACTATTACCGTTAAAAACAATGGTAACCTAGAGGCTTGGGTAGCTATTGATTCAGTATTAGGAAATGGTAATACAGTTCATAATGATGGTACAGGGGACTTATTTGATGGTCCTACACCTGTAACCCTAAACTTTGATTCTACTGCTGTAAAATTGGCACCAGGCGCTCAGACAACATTCAATGTATCATATTCGTTCCCACTTGGAGCAAACAATGAATACCAAGGTGCAGATGGAGAAGTTAAAGTTAATGTTAAAGCCGTTCAAGCTAGAAATAATACAAATTTAGCTGGTGATGGTCCTTCAGCTTGGTAATATAAAAAAATCTTCTTTAAGGGTGGTGTTCATACACCATCCTTTTTTTAAAATAACAAGAAATTTATATAAAAGGAGTACTAGATATGAAAAAAAGATCTAAAGCTACCCTTATAACATTATCTGGTCTTTTAACGACTTCTCTAGTTATAGGCGGAGGAACATTTGCCCTTTTTAAAGGGGAAGCCACAAACTCTGCAAATGCAGTTACGGCTGGTGAGTTAAAAATCACAGCAAAACGTGATGATGTTCCAAATGTGGGTCCCATGTTTTACACAGAGAATAGTGTAGGCAATTATGGAGCTATGGCAACCGGGAAATGGGCTCCTGGCGACAAGCATACCCGCGGGCTTTTCCTGGAAAATAGTGGTTCGTTAAAAGCTAGATTGCAAACTTTAAAGGCTACTCCTGCAGCTGCCAATGGTACGCCGGTCACATCAGGACAGCAGTATGATGATGATATGTTGTTTGCTAAACAAGCAAACGTTAAGATTTGGAATATTAAAAGGTATGATCCATCAAATGCGTTACTTGCTCCAATAACTGTTATGGATGCTACAGAAATGGATATGTTGATGGAAGTCGTTAACACAGGTTATCAACTTGCACTTAATCACTTCAATATCACGGACTTTGAGAACCAAGTAGAGTATGCGGCATTCGTAAACTATGTAAATCAATATTTATTAGATGAATTGAATAGAAGAGGAGAAAATGGAGGAAATCTATACCAAGTTGATAAGTTATACAACAAGAAGCTATCAGTCCTTGTGAACAATCAGTTCGATGCAAGTTCTTTAGGATTAGAAATCGAACCTAATGAGGCAATTTTATTAGGGTTTACAGTTCAAATGAAAAAGGATCCCGGACTGGGAATCGACCGCAACTCTATGCAAGGAAAGTCAGTTTATTTTAACTTTGGAACTGACTGGGTTCAAACGAGAAATAACTAAGGGATAGATGCTGACATGAAGTTAGGTTAAATATAACCGCTTTGAGTCAGCTCTTTTGTATTTAACAGGATATATTAAAAGAAGAAATAAAAACAACTCATTCATTTCTATAAGTAAGGCGCATAAATAAAAAGGACCTAATTTCATTTTAAATATAGTTTAGTGAATTTTATATATTTAGTAACTTAATATATAAGTATTAATCGTAGTGTTTTCATAAAGTTAAATTTGTATCGTTAAAAATAGAGGGTTTGTGCAGACAGTTTCTAACAACACTTATTTATAGGTGTTTGCGAAGCGATTTTACAGAAAAAACCAACACACCTTGATAAGGTGTTCTGTCTGAAACTGGCAGGAAGGTCGTCGAATACGGAACACCAGCCGAAGAAATACGGGGAGGAAAGGTAACGATGGCAGAAGAGGGAATTTTGGATGAACTTGAGTCCCACCATATGGTTTATCCTTTCCACAGATTTGTCAAGAGTGGTACATCACTCGCAATGTAGGCCATTGAATTTGAGCTTTCTGGAAGTCCAATCATGCCGTTGATGTATATGTCGTTATAGTTAAATTCATAGAAGGAGTGCTTCATCGTTGCTCCTGTTGCAGTTCAGCTTCTTTAGCCCAACTCTTTACTTTTCAATAATTCATTTACATAAGCCCTGTAGGTTCTACGGACATATAATTGGGCAACAGCATAGTCAGGAGTAGCAAACTTACCTCTTTTCGTGGATGCGTGCATTCGGCAGGGTTTTACCTCTGTAAACAGGTCTTTTTGCATTAACCTTTATTAGAATAATTCACTGCCAAAAGGTAACTCTAATCACATACTCAAAAATTAAGGAGGCAACCTTATGTCAGAAAAGAACACAAACCGAAAATCAAAATTGGACCAGCAGGCAGTCGTGAAAGCCCAAAATAAGGCCGATCAATTCAAAGGTATGGACACAGAATTTTCCCTCGATGAGGATGTCCAAAAAGCGGTGGCGAAAAGCCAGCAATATCAGGCTCTGCATCAGCAGCCGACTTATGAACCGAATAAACCTCTTTAATATAGCTGTATTCGTATAGATTGTTGCAATCAGAAAAACCAGGGCCAGATTTTTCCCTCAGGTACAAGTGCTTATCTAACTGCACACGGTGAATAGCTATTTTTTCTTGTTTACCGGGATAATTTCTATGAAATATAGCTATATCCCTTAAACCTAATAGTAAATAGCAACAAAGTTTTACAACAGAGCCTTAATATAAAACCGGTACCTTTAGCTCAGGTACCGGCTTAGTATTATCTCAATCTATTTTTATCCCCAATTAACCAGGACAGTGTTTTCTTCCTTCACGATATGGTAACCAGACCCATCGGGGAAATCCACTTGTACTTTCGCACCCGTTTCTGCAACCAGCTCGATGTTACGGGCGATTCTTTTTTCCTCAGAAAAATTATGATAGTCTGTGAAAAAATCCTTTAATATTGATATATCTTCAACCCCTGCGCTGACTGTCCCTACGGAAAAAAACAATAACGGCTCTCCCTCTTTGAAAATTGCAAAGCAATCGGAATTCTCAATGGCGAAGGGCTTGGCGCCATGCTTATGAGCAAATGCAGTTAGGTCTTTAAACTTTTCTATACTAGAGATATCAACATATTCTGTGTTTCCAAACTGGATTTTTTCCTGTGGAGGCGTTTCTTGATCTTTGGAAGAATTTTCGTTATTTGTTGTATTTTCATCTTCGGATTCAGTATCAATTGATGAAGTGTTTTTACTTTCCTCAGCGGCTGAGCCATCTGTGCTACTATCCGTATCGCTGTTCTCCTCGGTATCGGTTTCCTGCCCATCCTCTGTTGTTTCTTCCTCTTCATTGTTATGGGAGGTTTCCTCAACTTGAGATTCCTTAGTATTCTCATTACTATCTGTGGCGGTTACCGTACTCTTCGTCCCTTGATAATGAAATGCGCCGACTGCCAAAAACAAAACCGTGAAAAAGACAACAAGTGAAAATTTCTTCTTCATCCTTCTCCTCCTCAACCTTAAAAAGTTTCTTACTAATTAGACGACTTAGACAACAAATGGTTTCAAAATTATTACATTTTAGTTACAATCAGGTAATAATACCTAAAAGATTCAATGAATAATGAGGAGAGGGAAAGGCTCAGAGATTGGTTTAAAAAAAGAGCCCTGCGTCTGCCCTTCACAAACCAAAGATCATTAGTATAATGGAGATATGATTAAATCGGAAATGTGGTGCTTGGGCTTATGAAGATTGATGATATTGATCGTAAAATCCTGCAGATCCTGACAGAAAACGGCAGGACGTCCTATGTGGATATCGGGAAAGAGCTTGGCTTGTCGCGCGTGTCTGTCAGGGAGCGGGTGAATCAGCTGATAGACGGAGGAGTGATTGAGCGGTTCAGTGTGGTGATCAATTCTGAAAAGGTCGGGAAAAGTGTGTCAGCATTCTTCGAAGTGGACTGCGAACCCGCTTATCTGGTTGAAGTCGCTGAAAAGCTGGTCGACCTTCCGGCTGTTGCGAGCTGTTATCAAATGACAGGTCCGAGTACACTGCATATGCACGTGCTGGTCGAGGATTTCTCAGCATTGGAGAACTTTGTTAACAAGGAACTCTATGCCTTGGAAGGCATCACGAGAGTGGAAAGCCATATTTTATTGCGCAGGTTCAAGAGCCGGAATGGATTAAAATTATAAGATTTGCTTACATAACGTAACCTGGACGAAAAAAGACTTAGTCATGTTGTTCGCTGACATGACTAAGTCTTTTTTATTTCCTCATTAAAATCCCCCTCTTACCCTAATGCATTACGCATGAAACTAGTTCTATAAAAATAAAATAAACTTTTTTGCAAAAACACTAGAAATATTCTGAATAATACTTTATAATCGTCCCTAACATTAAAATATTCCGTTTGTAAGTCTAAAAACATATTTAAGTTAACAAACGGAACTTAATTGCAGAAAGCGACTACTAAAATGATGAAGCGCTTTCATGGTAAGGGGGAGGGTGAACCAAATGATAGCACTCATTTCACGCAGGATTATTCAACTGATCTTATTATTATTCGGAATTTCGTTTCTGGTCTTTGGCAGTATGCACCTTGCACCAGGGGACCCGGCCACCATTATCGGAGGACCGACAGCGAGTGATTCTGATATCGCGGCAATACGTGACAGCCTCGGGTTGAATGATCCATTTCTTGTCCAGTATTGGGATTACTTAAAAAATATCCTTCAAGGGGACTTCGGCTACTCGTATCAAACTAAGCAGTCGGTGGCAGAAGCGATAGCCATTCGCTTTCCGAACACGCTGAATCTGGCAATCGCCAGCATGATCGTGGCAGTGGTCATCGGAGTCATTGCCGGAATTATTTCCGCACTTAAGCAAAACTCCTGGCTGGATGTCACGAGCACAGTGTTTGCGCTGGGAGGAATCTCTATTCCAAACTTCTGGCTCGGAACCATCCTCATTCTCGTATTTGCGGTTAACCTTCAAATCTTACCAGTTGGAGGCTTGAGTGCTCCGTTCTGGACAGTAGAAGGAATGAAGCAGCTGATCCTGCCAGCCATCACACTCGGAACCGGTTCGGCAGCGATGATCGCCAGGATGAGCCGTTCATCCATGCTCGAAGTTATCAGGGCGGACTACATACGGACAGCAAGATCGAAAGGTGTAAAAGAAAAAACAGTGATTTGGATTCACGCATTGAAGAATTCTATGATACCGGTCATCACTGTTATCGGCCTCAACTTCGGCTTCCTTTTAGGAGGAACAATCATTACGGAGCAGGTTTTCGCGATTAACGGAGTCGGCAGGCTGATGATTGATGCCATTGCGGCAAGGGACTTCCCGATGGTGCAGGGCTCGGTGCTTCTGGTCGCAACATTATTCGTTTTAGTCAACCTGATTGTCGATATCGTTTACGTCTTTATTGATCCAAGAATCAGCTACGATTAAGCCATATAGGGAAGGAGGAACCTATCATGTCAGCAGAAGCAGTATTTAATGAAGAAATCCAGCCGGAATCGAAGCCGAAGAAGGAAAAGTTTCTGGTAACTACTTTTAAGCGTTTGATTAAAAACAAGTTGGCTGTCATTGGCTTGGTGATCATTGCCCTTCAGCTGGTTCTGGCCATTGCAGCACCGGTGATTGCAACACATGATCCCTTAGAACAAAACCTGCCAGCCTCTGAATTGCCGGCCTTCTCAGAAGGTCACTGGCTCGGAACAGATAACTATGGAAGAGATATATGGAGCCGGATTGTATACGGAGCAAGAATTTCCTTATCGGTCGGCCTGCTGGCTGTGAGCCTCGGGTTAATCGGCGGAGTCGCCTTGGGGTTAATCTCAGGTTATTACCGCCGCTTAGACGGCATCATTATGAGAATAGTAGACTTACTGTTTGCTTTTCCAGGCATCCTGCTTGCGATGCTCATTATCGCCATCCTGGGAACGAGCCTGGTGAATGTCGCCATCGCGATCAGTATCTGGTCGATTCCATCCTGTGCAAGGATTGTCCGCGGTTCGGTCCTTACTGTAAAAAAGCAGGAATACATCCAGGCGATGCGCTCACTCGGGGCAAGTGATTTCAGAATCCTTGTGAAGCACATCCTGCCAAACTGTATGGCACCGATTATCGTTTTTGCCACGATGAGGATGGCAACCGCCATTCTTTCAACTTCAGCTTTAAGTTTCCTTGGATTGGGGGCGCAGCCGCCGACTCCTGAATGGGGCGCGATGATAGCCCAGGGGCAGAACTTTATGTGGACATCACCACATATGACAATCGTTCCGGGAGTCGCCATCATGCTGATTGTCTTTGCTTTTAATGTAGTTGGAGATGGATTAAGGGATGCACTGGATCCGAGTATGAATCTAAATCAATAATTATTTCTTGATGATGCAGTTCTTAAGAGATTGTTGTCGGTTGATTTTCGCTACAGGTGGGCGACCCCGAGGGGCTAGGCGCTGGAACTGGACGTCCCGCTAATCCCGCAGGAGATCTCCCACCTTCCGCTGCAATCAACTTTGCAATTATCTTATTCAAATAGCAGCAATGCTTATCAAAATAGTACTTAGAAAATAGGGGGAAAACACAAATGAAAAAATGGTTGGCAGTTCTACTAATGGCAATGCTTGCTTTTGCAGCAGGCTGTTCCAGCAATGCAGGAAGTTCAAGCGAGGGAAGCACAAGTGGAGGAGAAAGCGTACCACAGGAGTTAACGTATGCATCCACTTCTGATATCGTCGGTCTTTCACCAATCGGAACAAACGATTCTGTTTCGTCCCGCGTGATCGAGCAAATCTATGAAACACTTTTTACCAGAAACCCGGAAACAATGGAAGTAGAGCCAAAATTGGCAGAATCCTATGAAACACCAGATGAGAACACATGGGTCATCAAGCTGAAAGAAGATATCCAGTTTACAGATGGAACGCCTTTCAATGCAGAAGCTGTAAAATACACATTCGATAAATTCCGCGATCCTGAAACAGCAGCACCTCGTGCATCTTTACTAGAGCCGGTATCGGAAGTCAATGTCCTTGATGAGTACACAGTTGAAATCAAAACAGAAAAGCCATATGGTGCGATGCTTGCGGCATTATCACACACAAATGCATCAATCGTAAGTCCTGAAGCAGACAAATCTCAAGACTTAATGAAGGAACCAGTTGGAACGGGTCCATTCAAATTCGTCAGCTGGACGCAGGGTGATCAAGTTGTTTTAGAGAAAAATGCTGACTACTGGCAGGGTGAACCGAAGCTTGAAACGGTAACATTCAAAGTGGTACCGGAAGTCAATACAGCGATCTCCATGCTGCAAACAGGCGATGTTCAGTTCATTGATGGTGTTCCGGCAGAACAGCTGAAGCGTGTAGAATCTCTTAAGAACGTAGAAATGAAGAAGAATGAAGGAACGCCAATGTACTACATGGGCTTCAATATGACAAAAGAGCCGATGAGTAACCCTGAATTCCGTCAGGCAGCCGCCTATGCCCTTGACCGCGAAGCATATGTCAACAAGTTGAACGGCCTTGGTGTACAAGGAAACAGCGTCATCGGACCTAAAGTATTTGGTTATGACGAAACAGCAGATGAAGAAGGTTACAGCCACGATCTAGAGAAAGCGAAGGAACTTGTTGAGAAAAATGGATTTGGAGATCAGGAACTGACAATGCTTGTTGCCAATACGGACGCTTACATGATGATGGCAGAAATTGCTCAATCACAGCTGACGCAGGCAGGCTTTAATGTAAAAATCGAATCAATGGAGTGGGGTACATTCCTTGATACGACAAAAGAAGGAAAATTCGATATCACGTTCTTAGGCTGGTCTAACTCAACAGCAGACGGAAGTGAACTGCTGTACCCGAACTACCATAGCGACAATATCGGAGCTTCCAACCGTACTGGTTACTCCAATCCTGAGTTTGATAAATTAGTCGATGAGTCAAGACAGAATGTCGACCAGGAAGTACGTCAACAAAAACTGGATGAAGCGAACAAGATTCTTGTCAAAGATGCCCCGGTTATCATCATGCACCACGGTGTTGTGACAGCGGCTTATGATAAATCCGTTAAAGGACTTCAAGTAGACCCGACAGGACAATGGTCACTATACAACGTTTCAAGAGAGTAGGGATACAATGTCTAACGAATTACTATCTGTAACGAATTTAAAAACTGCTTTCCGTACGGCTGATGGGGAACTATCAGCTGTACGGGGCATCTCTTTTTCAGTGGATAAAGGAGAAACCCTCTGTATCGTCGGGGAATCCGGCTGCGGAAAAAGTATCACCTCACTATCGGTGATGGGGCTGCTTCCAAGCAACGGCTATATTAAAGATGGTTCGATTGATTTTGACGGCCGCGATTTAACCAAGTTGAAACCTGATGAACTGCGAAAAGTCCGCGGAAAAGAGATCTCGATGATTTTTCAGGAGCCGATGACCGCATTGAACCCTGTACTGACAATCGGCTATCAATTGCGCGAACCACTCATGCTTCATAAAAAGATTTCCAAAAGAGAAGCACATAAACAAGGAATCGAACTACTAAATCAGGTCGGCATTCCTTATCCGGAGAAACGAATGAATCAATATTCTCATGAGCTGAGCGGCGGGATGAGACAGCGTGTCATGATTGCCATCGCACTGGCTTGCCGCCCGCAATTATTGATTGCCGATGAACCAACAACTGCGTTAGATGTAACGATTCAGGCACAGATCCTTGACTTGATTCAGGATCTCAAGGATGACCTCAACATGGGCGTCATCATGGTTACCCATGATATGGGCGTTGTAGCAGAGGTTGCTGACAAGGTAATGGTCATGTATGCAGGGGAAAAAGTTGAAGAAGGCGATGTCGAGAGCATTTTTAACAGCCCTCAGCATCCGTATACGCAAGGACTTCTCCGCTCTGTACCTGATGTCGATGATCCGTCCTTTGAATTAGAAGCAATTCCGGGATCACTGCCAAACTTGAATGAAAAAATTTCCGGATGCCGTTTTCATCCGCGTTGTCCATTCGCAATGGACTGCTGTAAGACAGATTCACCACAAGAATATGAAGTGAATGGATCACACCGCGTAAAATGCTGGCTTCAGGAGGTGCAAGAGGATGGAAGTGCTCGAGAAAAAATCGCTACTTAAACTGGATGGCGTGCAGAAATACTTTCCTATTAAAGGAGGTTTCCTGAAACGTGTCCAGGGGCATGTCAAAGCTGTGGAAGATGTCAGCTTGGAGGTTTATGAAGGAGAAAGCATCGGGGTCGTTGGTGAATCCGGATGCGGAAAGTCAACGCTGGGCCGCACCATTCTCGGCCTCGAAGACATCACCAACGGCAAAGTTTTTTATAAAAACAACGAAATTCAAGGCCTTAGCGGGAGGAAACGAAAAGAACTGACAAAAGAAATGCAGATGATTTTCCAGGATCCATATGCAAGCTTGAATCCGAGACAGCGGATCGGTAATGCGCTGGAAGAAGTGTTCGTCATGCATACCAATCTTTCAAGCAATGAACGCAGGCAGAAAGTCTACGACCTATTAAAAGAAGTCGGGCTTAAAGAAGAACATTATGACCGCTATCCTCATGAGTTCAGCGGCGGACAGCGCCAGCGGATCGGGATTGCCCGTGCGATTGCCTTGAATCCTTCTGTTATTATATGTGACGAGGCGGTCTCCGCATTGGACGTTTCCGTTCAAGCGCAGGTGTTGAAGCTTCTGAAGAACCTGCAGGGAAAATACGGTTTGACTTACCTGTTCATTTCGCATGACCTGGGGGTTGTCAGGTATTTCTGCGACCGTGTCCTTGTCATGTACCTTGGAAACACCTTTGAGCTGGCTTCATCTGAACGCCTTTACTCAAACCCGCTTCACCCTTATACAAGAGCACTGCTTTCTTCGATTCCGCGGCCGAAAGTCGGAGCCAGGAAAGACCGCATCCGGTTGACAGGAGAAATCCCGAATCCGGCAAACCCTCCTTCAGGCTGCCCATTCCATACCCGTTGTCCACTTGCGACAGACATTTGCAAACAGGCAAAACCGGAGTGGAGGGAGATCGAGAAAGACCACTTTGTGGCATGTCATCATGTTGAACAGGAGGTTGTGAATTAATGAAGAACATGGATTTTTTATACCACCCGTATGCATCACAGCGAAACACGGTTTTTTCAAAAAAAGGAATGGTCGCGACATCTCAGCCATTGGCGGCACAGGCAGGACTTGAGATTTTGCAGCGCGGCGGCAATGCGATTGATGCCGCAATCGCAACGGCGGCTGCCTTGACGGTTGTCGAACCGACTTCAAATGGAATCGGCGGCGACGCATTTGCGCTGGTATGGGTGAAGGATAAGCTGCACGGCTTGAATGCCAGTGGACCTTCGCCTAAATCGATTTCCATCGAGAAAGTAAAAGAAAAAGGCCATGAAAAAATGCCGGTCCACGGGGTCATCCCGGTAACCGTTCCGGGTGTCCCGTCTGCATGGGCGGAACTGTCTGAGAAATTCGGGAAGCTTTCATTGAAAGAAACGCTGGAACCTGCCATACGTTTGGCGGAGGAAGGCTATCCGCTCACACCTATTCTCGGTAAGTATTGGTCACTTGCTTATAAAAAATTCAAAGAAATTTTAACCGGTGAGGAGTTCAAAGCGTGGTTCGAGACGTTCGCTCCTGATGGGAGGGCACCTCAAATCGGTGAAGTATGGTCATCACCAGGGCATGCTTCGACATTGAAATCCATCGCTGAAACGAACGGGGAAAGTTTTTACAGAGGGGAACTTGCTGAAAAGATCGGCTCTTTCATGGAGGAGCATGGCGGATTTTTATCAGCGGACGACCTGAAGGATTACCGTGCCGAGTGGGTCGATCCAATCAAAACGAATTACAGAGGCTATGACGTTTGGGAAATCCCGCCGAATGGGCAGGGATTAGTCGCGTTAATGGCCTTGAATATTGCGAAAGGCTTCGAGTTCCAGGAAAAAGACGCAGTCGATACATACCACAAACATATCGAATCAATGAAGCTGGCCTTCACGGACGGAAAAGCATTCATTACGGAGCAGGATGATATGCCTTTACCGGTAGAAGAGCTTTTATCCGAAAGATACGCTGAGGCACGCCGTGAATTGATCGGTGACGAAGCCATCACACCGGAACCATACGATATCCCTAAAGGGGGGACAGTGTATCTGGCAGCAGCTGATGATGAAGGGAATATGATTTCATACATTCAAAGTAATTATATGGGCTTTGGTTCCGGAGTCGTCATCCCGGGCACAGGCATCGGCCTGCAAAACCGCGGGCATGATTTTTCTTTGGACGCGGAACACCCGAATGCCTTGAAGCCTGGTAAAAAGACATACCATACAATCATTCCTGGATTCCTTACGAAAGGCGATAAAGCTGTCGGACCGTTCGGCGTCATGGGCGGTTACATGCAGCCGCAGGGCCACTTCCAGGTAATCAGCAACACGATTGATTTTCATTTAAACCCACAGTCAGCTCTTGATGCGCCAAGATGGCAGTGGATCGAAGGGAAAAAGGTTCTTGTTGAGCCGAATTTTCCGACACATATTGCGCAGGCACTGGCAAGAAAAGGACATGAAATTCAGACAGCGACAGACGAGGGAATGTTTGGCAGAGGCCAGATCATTTGGAGAGATGAGAAGACGGGTGTACTCATGGGAGGTGCAGAGTCGAGAACAGACGGAGCCATTGCGGCTTGGTAAGAATCATGTCCGGACATCAGGCAGGGGGAAGTTGGGTAAACTAATCCTGCCTTCTTCAATGCTTGATGTCATGCTCTTTTTAATGGGGAGCATATCCAACAACAAGAGGGTGATAAAACCTTGAAACAACTTCAATTATTTTTAGCTTTCTTTCGGGTGGGAATCCTGGGATATGGCGGCGGGCCGTCATCGATTCCCCTCGTTCATAAAGAAGTCGTGGAGAAATACAAATGGATGGACGATGATGATTTTTCCGATGTTCTTGCACTAGGAAATGCCATGCCGGGACCGATTGCCACAAAAATGGCTGGGTATATCGGCTGGAGAGTCGGAGGGCTTATCGGTATGATCAATGCGGTACTGGCTACCATCATTCCGACAATTATTCTCATGATCCTGCTTCTGAATGTCCTGAATGCCTATAAAGACAAAGCGTGGGTACAGGGGATGGCCAATGCCGTCGTTCCGGTGGTCGGCGTGATGCTGGGAGTCCTCACCTGGGATTTTATTATGAAATCCAAAGGCGCACTGGGCTGGTCCGTGACGATCGGGATTGTGATCGGAAGTCTGATCATCATCGAAATACTGGGCATTCATCCGGCAATTGTGATTGGCGGCCTGCTCGTATACGCCTTGGTCGCAAAAAAGAAACCCGTACCTGAAAGAGAGGTGAAAGCCTCATGATCTATTGGGAAATCTTTTTAGCCTTTTTCATTCCTGGAATTCTTGGGTATGGAGGCGGTCCCGCTTCAATTCCGCTTGTTGAAAACGAAGTCGTCGACCGCTATGGCTGGCTGACCGTCAATGAATTCAGTGAAGTCCTGGCATTAGCAAACGGACTTCCGGGACCGATCGCCACAAAAATGGCCGGTTATATCGGATATGAGCAGGGAGGAATCCTCGGAAGCATCGTTGGGGTATTTGCGACCGTCGCTCCATCATTGATTCTAATGATCGTCCTCTTGAGCCTGCTCATGAAATTCAAAAGCTCACCGAGAGTCAAGAAAATGACCAATCTTGTCAAACCCACCATCGCCGTTTTACTGGGCGTCATGACGTGGGGATTCATCTCCAGTTCTTACGAAGGGATTGGCTGGATTCAGACCATCATTTTAGCGACAGCAGCTTTTGTGCTGCTGGAGAAACTAAAGGTTCATCCGGTTTACGTAATTGGTGGAGCACTGGTTTATGGTGCGGTGTTTTTGGCATAAAAGCATAAAGAAAGGATACCCAATGCTGTTGGGTATCCTTTTTCCTTTATATTCAAAAATCATAATAAATTAGCAATCGTTTTTTTTATAAGATAATAGGTTGGGAACAGAATCCCCTTACTCATCATCAATTTTAAAATAAACACCTCAATAAAGTGTGTCAAAGGAATAGTCCTTATAAACCTCCCATATTATAAGTAGTTTAACCTCTGTTAAATCAATTTCAGCAAAAAAATCCGATCGGATATTGTCTAAAAAAGGTGTCGAAGAGTTTCTTTTTAAGAACATAGACAGTTTTTTTGTTCGTTATATAATACATATAAGTAAAGTATTGGAAAATATTCAAATAAGGAGGAAGTGCCATGCCTGTATACTATATGAGAGAGATTCCCACTCCACTAAAAGGACTTGGAATAAAATTTTTTAAGAGCGATGAAAAACGAATTTATGTAAAAATTCTTAAAATGCCAAGGCGGCGCTTGTTCGGGTAGATGTTAAATACATTAATAACTTTGTGCGATAAAGGCAAAACCATCGAAAGGTGGTGACGCAGAACTATAGGGGCTTACGTTTTTACGGTGCTCGCCAGCTGCCGCACAATCCTTTTCCAACTTATAAAACTCCTCATTTTCTTACCACATGTCAAAAGTTAATACCTCATTATAAAATTTGAAATGCTATTAAAGACCTATTCTATTATAATGCTGCTTAAACCTTCACTCTATAGAAACCAGGTAATAATACTCCCAAGTTGAGAGCTAAATCTCCAAATTCCCATTGGTTAAACTTTTTACAGGTTAATTAATTAAAACATAACTATATGTTACGGCAAATACATATAGACGGTTGCAACGGACAATTATGAGGAGACTCACTTTTTTATCAAGCATAACGATAAGTGAACATTTTCAATCAATATACCCTCCTTACTTAATAATAAAATTTATAGAAAAGACAGGAAAAAATCTTTCGCTATAGTATATGGTTAATCTCAGAACTTCATTTCCCACCTTAGGTTATATGATTGTCGAATTTTCTCTAATAGTTTTCGCTTTTTGCTTCTGATCGATAAAGATTATAATAGAAAGACAAAGGAGGTGTCCCTATTAATAAAATTCAAAGTACTCCACTGCCTTCCCCTTTCCCCTAAAGATTGACTCCGTTTAAATATTAAAAATCCACTAAAGAAAGGAAGAAATGAATTTTGCCCAAAGCCTACCTCGTCAACACAAACAAATCCCAAAATCCCCGCAATGAAGCGGAAATGCTCCATGAACAGAAAGTCGCTGCCTATTACTCTCCTTGGAAATACCTCATTAACCATATTGAAGCCAATGACATGGTGTACCTCTACAGCAATGGAAATGGAATTATCGCGCGCGGAATCGGTTCCGGCATTATCGAAAAGGCCGGAGAGGAAGATTTAGAACACTATATGCCGCTTCTGCAGTTTGAAAGACTGGAAGAACCGCTGCCGCCATCTGGTATCCTGCAGCTGGCACAAGCAGTTACCGATGAGAACTATAAGATCAAGTGGAATCAGACGTTGATCCACTTGCAGGGGTTTATCGGGGAAGAAATCTGGCGGTATATTACGAAAAATCATCTTTAGCAGCCAGGGAAATTTGCATTCTGCTTTTAGGTATCAGAAAATAAAGGGAGAATGGTAATAGGAGGTCGTGTCGATTGAAACTGAAAGATAAGAAAGTCCTTCAGCTTGTGAGCGATGACTTTGAAGACTTGGAACTGTGGTATCCTGTACTGCGCCTGAAAGAAGAAGGGGCGACGGTGCATCTTGCCGGTGAGGAAAAAGGGCATCAATACAAGGGTAAGTATGGTGTGCCCGCTGTTTCGGATGTATCCTTTAAAGAGGTCAATCCTGATGACTACGATGCTTTGTTGGTGCCGGGCGGATGGTCTCCAGATAAATTAAGAAGGTACGAAGAGGTGCTTTCGATTGTCCGGAAAATGAATGAAGACAACAAGCCGATCGGCCAGATCTGTCACGCAGGCTGGGTGTTGATTTCGGCAAAAATCCTTGAAGGCAAGAAAGTGACAAGCACTCCGGGAATCAAAGATGATATGGAGAATGCCGGTGCCACTTGGGTTGACGAGCCTTCCCTCATTGACGGAAATATCATCTCCAGCAGAAGGCCGCCGGATTTGCCGGATTATTTAAGAGATTTCATTAGTGTGATGGAAAAATAAGTTGTGAAAAAGACGAGTCCGCTTTAATGGACTCGTCTTTTTCACCTTACTTTTTGATAGTCTTTGAATATCGGTCTCTGCATGAAATAACCTTTTATTTATTGCCTCGGAACTGGAGTCTATTTTGGTATGAAACGTTTTTAAAAGGGCGATGACGTCTTCATTTTGATTGGTTTCAATTCGTTTGACGATTTCTTTGATTTCATCTTGCCCGGTTTCCAGATTAGACAGCCGTCTGTCAATAGTATTGAATTTACTTTCCTGTTTGGCAAAGGCTTTGTCGTGTTTATCAAATCGTGAATCCTGATGATCAAATCTGGAGGAAAGTTTTTTATCATTTTCCTCGAATTTGGATGTGAACTTCTTATCTTGTTCGTCGAATTTGGTGATGAATTTGTGTTCTTGTTCGTCGAATTTGGTGATGAATTTGTGTTCTTGTTCGTCGAATTTGGTGATGAATTTGTGTTCTTGTTCATCGAATTTGGTGATGAATTTGTGTTCTTGTTCATCGAATTTGGCGGTGAATTTTTGTTCTTGCTCATCCAATTTGGCAGTGAATTTCTTTTCTTGCTCATCAAACCGCTTGTCGATAACATTAAATCGTTCGTCAACTTTCTCTATCCTTTCATCAATTGATTCCAGTTTAGAGAGTATCTGATTTAATTTTTCCTCCATCTGTTTCACCTCTTTTATATTGGGTAGTCTTTACCTGCATTAACACCAAACTCAAAAATTTTGTAGGCTGTAAGGGTAAAACATTCAACAGCGCTTTCTTCAAACTGGTGTGAGGCGTCAAATGACATGGAATCCAGCCGTTCCTTGACTTCCTTGGAAATGTCTTCTTTAAGATAAATATCCAGAGTATTGGTTTTGGAGTAAAGGGAAAAAAGAAATCCGTCCAGAAAAAGATTCAATCCATAGTCTTCAATGAAACGGTAATGGAAAGGGGATTCAAATAAGGGCTCAAGGTTTTTGATTTGTTTTTCAAAATGGGCGAGCTCATATAATACTTCCAGTATATCGGGGATTCGCTCGCTATAAAAGAAGAGAATATCTTCTTTTATCTTTTCCCTGTTTTGGGAAAAATCATCATTTAAAAGGTTGTGTTTTTTGACCGAAGAGTTCAAATGGGGACCTCCAAAGTATTTTATTTTTTACAAGGACAATGTGGAAGGGAATGAGGGGCAGGTAGGATAATTTTACATTTATAACCTCCTTTCACTCATTTTAGCATTTATTTACAATAAAAAAAGGAAAATTTTCCGAAAAATCATTCTATTTTTTGGTATGATTAAGAGAAAGAATGATTGTTAAGGGTGGGGCTGAATGACAACAACTTCTGAAAAGCTGGCGATGTTTCTGGATGAGAACTTTCAGGAATTTTTAAATAACTGGAGAAATAAGGTGGTAGTTGATGAGGGTGATCGGTTTATAGAAGAAGTCGTCCATAACGGAATCGGGATGTACAAGCTTGTTAGGCGTGCCATTGAAGGTCCCCTCAGTGAAGAGGAATTGATGGGGTTGGCTAAAAAGGTAGCCAGAGAGAGGGTCGAAGCTGATACGAATATCAGCGAATTTGTATATAACGTCAATATGGGAAGAAGTGAGATCATTAAATGGGTGAGCAGTTCAGGCGTCCAAATTGAAGAGCTTCATCCTTTTATCGAAGAGATTAATAGGGTTTTCGACCGTTTTTCTTATTTTGCCGTCCGCTTCTATACTGAAATTAAAGATAAAGCATTGAAAGATAAGGAATTATACATTGATCAGACTCATAAAGAAAGGCTGACAATCCTGGGCCAGATGAGCTCAAGCTTTGTCCATGAATTCAGGAATCCACTGACTTCTATAATAGGGTTCACGAAGTTGTTAAAGAGTGACTACCCGGAGCTTCCTTACCTGGATGTCATGAGTCATGAGCTGGACCAGTTGAACTATAGAATATCTCAGTTCCTCCATGTATCCAGGAAGGAAATCATCGAAAGCAAAAAAGAAAAATTCCTTGTGGTCACAATGCTGAGCGAATTGATTGAGTTTTTATATCCAAGCTTATTAGATGGGGATGTGCAGGTGAAATCCCATCTTGACGCTCAAGTATATATTAAAGGGAATAAAGAGGAGCTTAGGCAGGTTTTCTTAAACTTGATCATGAATTCCATTGATGCCCTTGAGCAGGCTAAGGGTGAAAAACGTATTACGATTAATTGCACATTTGACTATGAGAATGATGAGATCCAGGTGAAAGTGGCAAACAATGGACCGGAGATCAGTGAGGAGATCCTTGATGCAATCTTTGAGCCCTTTTACACCACGAAAGAATTGGGAACGGGGATCGGGCTTTACATCTGCCGCAAGTTGGTGGAAAAACATGAAGGAAGCATTGTCTGTACATCCAGTCCTGAGGAGACGGCCTTTACAGTCACTGTACCGGCAGTTTATGAAGACCAGGAAAAGGGCATGCCCTTTAGTTCTTTAAAGCGCTAAGAGGGACTGTCCCTCTTAGTGCTTTAAAGCGGGAAAGTATGAAACTATCGATAATTGGCAAGAATGATGAACGGGAGGGATTCATTTTGCGGTTATTGGTAGTTTTTCTGTATCTGAGTTTACTATTTGTCTTGGCTTGTACCGCTAGTTTGACAGACCTGATTGAGCATGGACAAGTCAAGTTTGCAGTTGATACCAAGCCGGACTTTTACAGCTTCTTTGAATTTCGGTCTTTTGATTATAGTCACCCTTTATATATAGGTCAGAAGTCTGGCCACGCAATAAGCTTTTTCATGCTGGCCGCTCTCTTAATGACTTTTTATAACAGTCTTAAAGCTGTATTCTATGTAACCTGGTCGTTTGCTTTTTTTACTGAAATTATTCAATTATTTTTTTCTCGGACCGGATGCCTGGTGGATGTGATAATTGATATATCGGGGGTATTACTATTTTTGATTGTATATTATATGAGCCGGGTTGTTGCTGGCTTCGTGTCCATTCGTTAGTTTGGTGAATAAGGGATAACTCTGGATAACGTTTTTTCTTTTTAAAAGAATATAAGCAGCATAATAGGGTAAATGGGAATGAGTCTATCTTACTGTTTTTTTAAGGAGGAACTCATGAAAAGAAGCCCGTTGTTATATTTATTGCTTATTCTGTCTATGATTATTTTTCCATTTCCCAAGTATGCAGAGGCTAAAGTGGATGAACGACCGGTATACATAACTATTGATGATGGACCTACTACCTATACCGGTGATTTTTTGAAAGTGTTTAAGGACCATGGTATGAAGGCAACTTTTTTCATGCTGGAGCCAAGGATGGAGCGGTACGGGGGGGTTGTGAGACAAATGGAATTGGACGGCCATGCAATTGGATGCCATGGGGTGACTCACGAAAGGGATGAATTCTATGAATCTCCCGATAGTGCTGTGAATGAAATGAGGTTATGCGTTTCCACTTTAGAAGAAATAACGGGGGAAACAACCAGTGTCGTCCGTGTACCTTATGGAAGCATTCCGGATATGGAAGAACAATATCGGAAAGCTATGATTGAAGCTGGCTTTAAGATGTGGGACTGGAACGTCGACACATTGGACTGGGATTGGGAGGACAGGGATAAAATTATCTCGTACACCATAGAGAAAGTAGAGGAAGCAGAAGAAAATGGTGAAATCCCCATCATTTTATTCCATGATCAGTATGAAACATTGAAAGCTATGCCTGACATCCTGAACTATCTAAAAAGTAAGGGATATTACAGTGAAACTATTGATCCTTATCAGGAACGATATAATTTTTTTCATAAGATTAACATGGAAGCAAAGGTGGCCAATCGATTCGGCGGGAAGAACAGGTACGATACAGCCATTGAGATTTCCAGGGAAGGCTGGGATCAGGCGGATACGGTAATCATTGCAAGGGGGGATAAGTTTCCGGATGCGCTGGCCGGCGCTCCGCTTGCCTATAAATTGGATGCCCCGATTCTCCTGAATCACCATGATGGACTGCTTCCTGAAGTAAGAGCAGAAATGAAAAGGCTGAAGGCTGGAAAAGTGATCATATTGGGAGGTCAGAGTGCGATTTCCAATGAGACTCAACAAGCCATAAATTCAGAGGGCTATACAGTTGAGAGGATTAGCGGCACAGACCGCTTTGAAACGGCTGCAAAAATAGCTGTACGACTTGGCGGCGAGGAAGGAACGGCGGTTGTTACAAATGGCAGAAGGTTTCCTGATGCCATGGCTATCGCACCTTATGCCGCCAGGAAAGGCTATCCTATTCTGTTGACAGAAGAAGATGACATTCCTGCGGCAACCCAGGCTGCATTGTCAGGGGTTTCGAAAACACTGGTAGTTGGAGGAGAGGGAGTCATTAAGAATGCGGTATTTTCACAGTTGAAGAATCCAGAAAGGTATGCAGGAGATAATCGTTTTGGAACGGCAGCGGACATTACAGAGAGGCTCCTTCCGTCTAACAGGGCATTTGTGGCAACCGGCTATGAATTTGCCGATGCACTGACCGGATCGGTATTGGCTGCAAAAAATGGAGCCGCTCTACTGCTGGTGAAAAACAGCTTTATTACCGCAGAGACAGCTAATGCTGTTGAAAAGGCGGGAATCAATAATTTCACGATTCTCGGCGGTAGAAGTGCGGTTGATTACAACGTGGAAGAATGGTTCAGAAACTACGAGTTCAATACTATTAAAGCAGCCGGAACCTCCGAAGGATTTTCGAAATGAACGAAATGTGCTTCGAGCTCAACCCGAAGCACACTCTTTGTGTTTGTAGGTTTTACCGCTCTAAAGCACTAAAAGGGACAGTCCCTCTTAGTGCTTTAAAGTGATAAAGCGCCGCCTCTTTAATTGAACATCTTCCCGGGGTTCAAACGGCTGTCAGGGTCCAGGAGCTGTTTGATTGACTTCATGACGGCTAGTGCGGCCCCGTGTTCAAGTTCCTGATACTTCATTTTTCCAAGACCGACTCCGTGCTCCCCTGTGCAGGTGCCTCCGACCTCAATGGCTTTACGGGCCACCAGATCATTGATGCGTGCTGAAGCGGCAGCCTGTTCAGAATCATTTGAGTCATAGACGACAAGGGTGTGGAAATTTCCATCCCCAACATGGCCGAATACTCCTCCAAGCAGTCCACTTTCATCGATTAATGCTCTGGCGTACACCACCATCTCTGCCAGTTGAGAAATGGGCACGCAGACATCTCCTCCTGAATGGGCCATCCCCTGCAAATGGCGAAATGCATAAGCCATTTCATGGCGGGCCCGCCATAACTCTCTGCTTTCTGCTGCATTGCTAGCCCGTTCCCAGTTCTCTCCTCCATGCTCGATAACCAATTCCTTTGTCAGATTGGCATCCTCCTCGGCTGAAGCTTCTGTTCCTGAGAATTCCAAAAAGAGAGAATGCGCTTCCGGCAAAGTGTGTTCCCCCGTTAGATTCACCTGCCTGATACTGGGGGCATCGACAAGCTCCATACGAAGGACTTGTATTCCGCTCTTCAATATTGACTGGGCAGCCTCTGCACATTTTTTCGGAGTTGGGAAAGTGCTACGAGCTGTTACCGTATGTTCCGGTATTCCATAGAGTTTTAAGGTTATAGCAGTGATGATTCCAAGCGTTCCCTCTGACCCGACAAATAACCCGTTCAAATTGTAGCCGCTCGAAGATTTTTTTGCGCGGCTCCCTGTATTGATGACCGTTCCATTAGCCAGGATCACCTCCAGGCTAAGGACCTGGTCCCTCATGGAGCCGTAGCGTACAGCTGTTGTGCCGCTTGCATTCGTCGCTACCATTCCGCCGAGGCAGGCATCAGCCCCAGGATCGACCGGAAACTGCAATCCATGGCGGTTGATGCTTTTGTTTAGCTGCTTCCGAGTCATTCCAGGCTGAACGGTCACGGTCAAATCATCAGGATGGAATGATAAAATTTGATTCATCTTTTCAAAGTTAATGGAAATGCCTTTGTTGACCGGAATGGCGTGTCCGTCCAAACCTGAGCCTGCACCAAAAGGAGTGACGGGGATACCATAGCTTCGGGCAATCTCCAATATGCTGATGACATCCTCTTTGTTTTCTGGAAAGACAATGACATCGGGTTCAACTGGAGGGTGAGAGGATTCATCCCGGCTGTGGCGGTAGAGATCGCCTTCACTGGTACTTACTTTGTCCTTGCCTAACAACTCGATCAATTCGTGCAATATATTTTGTTCCATCGGCTCACCTCGAATAGTTGAAAGATTCTAACTTCTGATTTTGTAATCATCATAGCATAGAATCCTGTTGAAATTGTCATTATTTGTTTATCGCATTAACGCGCTGCTGTACTAAGAGGGACTGTCCCTCTTAGTGCGGCAGTGCGTTAATACACTAAAAGGGACAGTCCCTTATCGCGCTTTAAAGTGATAAAGGATTGTCCCTTTTCTTATTGCTTTACCCGATCTATGAACGCGTCGAGGCTTACATTGTGATAGATTTGGAATCTTGGAATCTCATAAATATGATGGTCGCGTGTGGCAACTTTATCTTCTACTGTAAAGGCCATCTTAAACCCGAGATCTTTTAGGGTACTAATCGTGTCCGGGGTATATTCACCATAAGGGTAGGCAAACCCCAGATTTTCTCCATTGAGATTATGAACACTGGTCTTGATATCGTTGTAAACTTCCTCGTTTGACTTCGATACCAGGTAGGCAGGGTGTACTCCCCATTCATTCAGCGGCTTTCCTTTATCTCTTTTATGATAACTGTAGGTGTGGCTCTGAAAGTCAAAGACATCACAGGCTTTCTCCATTTCTTTTAAACTGAAGTACTGAGCAAGCTCCGGAGAGAAGGAGTATCTTTTATTTGTGATAGCCCCCGTGACAATAAAATTTGTTGCGTTAAAACCATATTTTTTTAAGATAGGGTAAGCTTCTTCGTAATTGTCTTTAAAGCCGTCATCAAACGTTATTACGACACTTTTATCAGGAATTTCAATTTCCTCATTTAAATAGGCGTAAAGCTCCTTCATAGTCAAGGTTTCGAATCCATTCTCGTAAAGGTAATTCATCTGCTGTTCAAATTCTTCAGTAAACACGATCATAGAGCTGATTTCTCCATTTATATAATGGGTATCTTTGATATCTTCCTTGCTTAGGACCCTATGATAGGTAAGAATGGGGATGGCATCTGCAGCCTCTCCCTCAATCACAAAATTACGTACCTCAGCTTTAGAACCATTTTCACACGCCCCAATGTCCACCCGTTCCTCAGCAGGAAAAAGTCCGTCATGCTCTTCTGCCAGCAGCGTGTATTCTTCAATGGTCAGGCTGAATCCGACGGCAATAATACCTAATAGTGCTAAAAAACCGATGGCAAAGGCTGCCTTTCCAAAGGTATTTTTCATGCGCTCTCGACTCCTTTCCAAGAGAGTTTTCCGGAACGTTCCAGTTTGTCCCAAGCATGGGGACTATGAAAGTAGGATAGTGTTCCATAAACCACGAATGAGAGATTAATCAGCATCCTGAAAACAATAATATCAATAGGCAGGAAGAGTACGAATCGTACAAGATCTTTCTTGGAGAATCTTAATCCATGAAGGTAGCTGACAAACATAGTTGTCAAGCTTTGATAGACAAAGAGCAGGAATGCACCTGACATCAGCATCAGCAACAAAGTAAGCTGGCCGCCGTTAAAATAAAGCAGAACAGGAGTCAGTAACACAGGGAAAGCACTTAGTGTGCCGATCGTAAACTGATCCACTAAAAAGAAAATGGAGAATTTGTTAGGAAGCTTGCGGAAATAGCACTTCCGGTAATAAATAAGACAGTCGATGAAAGCTTTTTGCCAGCGAACACGCTGTTTGAACATATTCCTTAAAGTGCTCGGACACTCAGTGTAACAAAGTGCAGTCGGCACAAATGTAATGCTTTCTTTGTTTCCTCTCTCTTTTATCCATTTATGAAGCTTTAACGTAATGTCCATATCTTCTCCTACGGTTTTCCTGAAACCATCTATGCTAAAAAGGGTCTCCCGTCTGAAGGCTCCAAAGGCCCCTGCGATCACGGTAATCGAATTCATGGCCGCCTGGGCTCGTTTATGCAGATAAAAGGAAGATAAATATTGCAGAAATTGAAACTTGATCACATTATTTACTTTGAGAGTCGGTTTCAGATTTCCTAATGACCCGTTAAATGCCTGAGAGATCAGGACATTGCCTCCGCAGGCAAGGACGCTTCTTTTCTGGAAAGCGGCATTCATTTCGTTCAGTGAGTTTTTTTCTAATATACTATCAGCATCAAGTGTCACAACAATCTCATTTTCGCTAAAGTTAATCCCGGCATTGAGAGAGTCTGCTTTACCGCCATTTTTTTTATTTATAACAAAAATCGCAGGGTAATTCGTGGATTGATAAAAACCGGTGACTCTCTCGTGCTTTAAACGGGTATCGATCATCCGCCTTGCAGGTTTTAACTTAAGTACCTCATTTAAAACACCCAGGGTAGTGTCTTTGGAGCCATCATTCACGATAAGCAGTTCTGCATTTTCGTAATCAACCTGTCTAAAGCCTCTGATACAGTTTTCGATCACCTTTTCTTCATTGTAAGCAGGGACAATGACGGAAAAACTATGATTCTTCGTAATTTTTGTCGTATACTTCTTTTCATTTTTAAATAGTGGGATGAGTACATAGATGGTTTGAAATAAAACGAAAGATATAAATACCGCGAAGGTAATATAAATCATTGTCATGGATCTTCCTCCTTACTCTTGTTGCTGGAAAACCTGCTGCTGATAAACGCGGACATGGTCAATCAGCATTTTTTTAGGATACTCTGCATCAGGGGCCGGATCGCCGGGCCAGTCCCCGCCGATTGCTGTGTTCAAATAAAGATACATCGGCATGTCGGGGGAAAGTGCTTCTGATTCAAAAACCACATTGCCATCGAGTGTCCAGGTTAACTTGTCCGGTTCCCAGATCAAGCCGAAATCATGGAATTCTTTTGTGAAATCAATTTGTTCACTGATATAGTGGGAGTAATCCCTCATCCGCTCACCGTTTTCGTTTTCCCAGTGGACGACTTGGAAATATTCGTTGGGATTCTGACCGAGGAAATCCATAATATTTATCTCGGGCAGCCAGTCCTCTTCACTCGGAACCATCCAGAAAGCGGGAAACAAGCCCTTACCTTCAGGGAGCTTTGCTCTGATTTCGACCATTCCATAGCGGAATTGAAACTTGTTCTCCGTCGTAACGGCACCGGATGTATATTCACGGTCTCTGAATTTCTCTTTATTACTCTCGATCACCAGGTGGCCGTCTTTCACATCAACGTTGGCAGGGGAGTAGTACTGCAATTCATTATTTTTATTTGAGGGCCAATTCTGTTCATTCCAGTTGAAGAGGGATTCTTCATCGGAAAATTCGTCATGCCAGACAAGTGTCCAGCCATCGATTTTTGTTTCTTTTTCTTCCCATTCTTCTTTAAGGTTTTTAGGTTGTGGGGACTTGACTTCTTCTGCCTTGGCTTTTGGCTGTGAAGTTTGTGTAAGATCTGCAAGAAATTCTTTCTGAGCACTGCATCCAGAGAGCAGGAGTGCAGCAGTCAACAATACACCTAGATTTCGCATCGTATCAATCTCCTCTAGTTAATTCATTATTAAGAACCAATAGGGTAAAAAAAAGGCTGTATTCGCTGGAAAGTTTAATTAATTCTCATTAGAGAACGTTGTGATTTAAAAAAATTCCACCTGAATGGCGGGGTGCGTTGTTCTTTAAAGAGAACAACATTTGAGAATAAGTTTAGCAAACTCGTCTTCATAAGTCTACAAATTTAGCAAAAAAAATATTTAAAAGTTATCGATATAGTATGTAATAAGTTTCCTCAGTTGTAATAAAATCTGGCCCACTCAATATGCCTATTGTTCTATATAAAGTTCATTGTTCGTTATAATGGATACCCGGATAAAACCATATTAAACATATAAACGTAAAATTTTCCTGTTTACTTTACCCCTTTAAAGCACTAAGAGGGACAGTCCCTTTTCGCGCGGTGATGCGTTAACAAAATAAAAAGCTTGAGGACCAGAGTCCTCAAGCTTTTCTTATAAGTTAGGCTGTTACGCCGTCTTCTTCTTCAATTCTTTTCAGTCTTTCTGCTACTTCTTCTTCAGAAAGGTTATGCTCCATTACATAGCGGTTCTCTGGGTGAGTACGGCATTCGTGAGAGCAGCTTCTCATATATTTATGCTCGTTTTCTTCAGAGCAAAGAATTTTTTTGTTACATGGAGGGTAAGCACAGTTCACATAGCGCTCACATGGTTCGCCAGTGTAATAATCTTTCCCGACCACGACATGTTCTTTACGGTTTACAGGCACAGCAATCCTTTCATCGAACACATAAAGCTGTCCGTCCCACAGGTCACCTTTGACCTCTGGATCATACCCGTATGTCACAATACCGCCGTGCAGCTGAGCTACATCTTCAAAGCCTTCACGTTTTAGCCAGCCTGAGAATTTTTCACAGCGAATTCCGCCCGTGCAGTAAGTGATGACTTTCTTGCCTTCGAGCAATTCTTTATTTTCACGAACCCAGTCAGGAAGATCACGGAAGGTTTCGACATCCGGTCTGATTGCTCCTCTGAAGTGTCCCAGATCATATTCATAATCGTTTCTAGCATCAAGCACGACAACGTCATCTCGTTGGATATGCTCATAAAATTCTTTCGGGCTCAAGTACTCGCCAGTAATCTCATGAGGATTGATATCATCTTCAAGACGAAGAGTTACCAGTTCCGGACGATGTTTTACTTTCAGCTTTTTGAATGCATGCTCTTCCGCTTCATCAATTTTAAAAACCGTGTCATGGAAGCGGTGATCGTTTTTCATCATATCCATATATTGTTCTGTCGCTTCGATCGTACCGGAAACCGTTCCGTTGATCCCTTCCTTCGCGATCAGAATGCGTCCCTTAAGGCCCATTTCCTCACAACGTTTCTTGTGATACTTCGTGTACGCCTCAGGATCCTCGATTGTTACATAGTTATAGTACAGAAGGACTCTGTATGGTTTTGTTTCGCTCATATTCATTTCCACCTATCGATTTATATTTGCAAGATATAAATGCCAGATGCCATTTCTCTTACGGTTTACTATTATAGCAAAAAAACAATAAAAATATTAGTGGAAATTTTTATTACTGATTATCGTATGTTGTTGGCGTGTATTGAGACTGGAAATCGCTGTATAGTGGCTGTCAGCGTGTACTTTATCGCTTTAAAGCACTAAGAGGTACTGTCCCTCTTAGTGCTTTAAAGAAGTAAAGAATTAACTTGTATTCCAAAAACTACAAGTGTAGAATATGGGTAATAAGAACTAATTATTTTGTATATTGGCAAATCAGTCGAAAGGCTGGGACGCAAAACTACAGGGGCTACCATCCGGAAACGGATATGCCAGCCAGTTGCTCACACCACGGTATTGCGCCCTCATTGAGTGCGTTTTTTTATTGGCACAGGATTTTGGACAGGGAGAGAAGATCATGACAGAGGGAATACCGTTATCACTTCAGAAGTTAAAATACCGTTTTTATGCAGTGTTACTGCCAATCTTTCTTTTTGTAGCAGGGTTAGGCTGGTATGAAGAAAGCCAATCGGCATCACCTGACCGGATTAACATGATTATCCTGCCGACCCTCATACTATTTTTTAGTATTTCCTCTTGGATTGTATATTTCAAAAAAGAATGGATTGAAACCACCGAAAAATTTAATATTGTGGCCATCTGTCTTGTAAGTGCCATAAAATTCACCTATGTCGTCAGTTATGAACTGGAACAAACCGGGACACTTGGTGCTTTTACGTTTTGGATGCCGATTTTCTATATGTTTTTGTTTTTCCTGCTGAATAGCAGGTCGGCCCTACTTACTATTGGAGCTACTTATATTTGGTTTTTGGGAGTAGGAGTTTACAAGTTTCCAGATTTAATCGGCACCAACGCTGGGACCTTGCTGGTTCAGTATTTCCTTGCCAATCTGGTCTTTATTGTGACCCTTTTTTTTCTTCAGACGGTCAAGAAAAGCTATATTAAGGCAGAAGTCTTGGAAGAACTCGCAAATACGGACTACCTGACAGGTTTGCCAAATCGCAGAAAAATCGATCAAGAACTGCTTCATGCTTTAAAAAAGCGGCAGAAACTCTCAATCATCTATTTAGATATTGATCATTTCAAACAAATTAATGATATCTATGGCCATACTGCGGGAGATGAGGTATTAAAGGAATTCACCAAGGAAACCTCGAAGGTTCTCGGCGAAAGAACGATGCTGGGCCGCTGGGGTGGGGAGGAATTTATGATCACCTTAAAAAATAGAGATCTGAAGGAAGCTGCTGGTCAAGCAGAGGAAGTAAGAAAGCATCTTGCTCAGCACCGTTTTGAGACCATCGGTTCGCTGACAGCCAGTTTCGGTGTAGCCGAATTACATGCCTATGACACACTGGATTCTCTTTTGAACAGGGCGGATAAGGCTCTATACAAAGCCAAAAATAGCGGGAGAAATCGAGTAGTTACCAGCAGTGATATTGACTATATTTAAACATTAACTTATGTACTATTCAGTATATGGTGATATTAAAGTGAAGATTCATAAGTGTTCCATTACGATATAATAAGAAGAAATAGAACAGAGATTGGATTTGTTATGATGAAGGTTGTTTCAAAGTTCCTATGCTGGACGTTCTTTCTTATTGGTTGGCTGCTTCTCTATTCAGCCACCCCAACATTAATTGACATACAACGTGAACGGAATTATGAGTCCTACATGGAAGAATCCTATAATATATTTCAGCCTGATGATCTATCTCAACTTAGTCAAAAGCAGGAGTATCAAGGGGTGATCGTTCATACTTTTATTCAAAATGCAAAAGAAGAAATAGAAGTGAATCCGTGGGGCCGTTCCGTAAAAAGAGCAGATGTTTTTGTGAAAATAAACGGTGAGACAGTGACGGTCATTGAAGGTACGGATGTCCACTTGCACAAGGGAATGGCAGCTTTTCGTGGTACTGTAGAATACTTCCTGGTAGAAGAACGGGATACCGGAAAAGAAGAAATGGTCATTGCGATAGAAACTACCACACAAAATCCTCGAATGGTCGGGGATAAAATGGTAGGAATGACTTTTGACGAGGATTCCTCTTATCGTGTTTATCACATTAACGAAGAGGGAGGAGTAAGAGAGGATAATTTTTCGCTGGAAAATAAGACTAAACTGCAGACTCAATTAATTCGGCCTCTTACTTCTGCATGGCATGGTTATCATAGTGATATTTTATACATGATGCCGAATCCGGTACTTCCCTTTCAGTTAGTCGGAGGAGGCTTGCTGGTTATTGTTTGCGGTGCGGTGATACTCTATTGGCTCATTACTGGACGCAAGAAAAATTCAACTACACGTTTATAACGGTTGTTTTCAAAGTGATTGAAACCGCTAGCTCAAAAGACCCGCCCCCTTCGGCGAGTCTTTTACCTATTCAACCTTAGAGGAAGCTTTACTCCTGAACCTCAGTAACAGCCACATGAGTGACTTTGTTTAACTGAATTCTGTTTAACACATCATCTTCTTTAAAGACAAAGTGATTCGAATCATTCCCAAAGATCTTATGAAGCACCGTAGCTTCTGTACGTTCTTCTTCTATGAAAAAAGAGACCGTATTTTCATTATCGAAATGAAATTCCACACGAAATTTTTTCACTTTGTTTTCTCCTTTCAGTGTCTGATTGTCAGTTTATAGTTTCCCGTTGAGAGTGAGAATAAACGTAGGGAAGGAGGATTGTGCCCAAACTCGGAAGAATATCCTAGTCTAATTCTAACTCTCTTAAAATATCATTCGTCTCATCCAGATCAAAATACTCGGGGTCGTGATTCTCGCAAAATTCACGGAAGGACTGGACTTCTTCGTCATCTGCACCTGGTTCGTTCAGCCGTTCAAGCAGGTACTGGTACCGATGGATGCCGCCGCAGTCTTCGGGAGGGCAAGCCCGTTTTCCTTTTAAGCACTTTGGACGATCGATCGTTTTCTCCCCATCGATTTTCTCCAAGACAATGCTATGTTCCCAATTGTCTCCGAAGTCATAGGTATAATTAAACTTCTGACCTTCAATAGTAAGCACGTTCCCTAGCAGGACTTCTCTGGAATCATGTATTTCAAAATACACTGGTTTCCCAAAACTCTCCTCGTCCTCCACTTCAAAAAAGACATCCCCCATTTGGAAGCCATATAAATGAGTGTCCGTCCATCCCATAACAGCCTGAATAATCGTATGAAGCTGATGCAGAGTTAGGTCATCATTCACAAGAACTCTTCTCCAAACGGGCGGCCTGGATCTCTTTAACAAAACCTTTAACTGATAGACATTTCCTTTGGTCGGGGCAGTATAGTCAACGTCTCCCCCATTTTTAATTTTATTTTGCTTCTTTATAATGTCTTTGATTTGTTCTTGCATATGCTTAAGTTTCATTTGGTGACTCCCTCCTTTTCATTTAGGATTTTTATTTAAAAGGTTATTTACAGGACGTATACAAGAAAGAAAACGTCCTTACCCAGAGGGAAAATCCGGCGTCTGGGTTTTTCCGATAGCCACAATCTATAAATACCCTTCATTTATGGTAGATAAAAAGAAAGGATAGTGACCATACGAGGTCGAAAACAAATAGAGAAAGCTAAAAGTAACCGGAAAGAAGGGACTATATTGATAACCATTAACAAAGAAAATATTTTTTATTCATTCACGAAGGAAAATACTATTTCACATAGAGTGACTTCCGGCACAACCCTTGCCATTGAAACATGTGACTGCTTTCAGGACCAGATAACTTCAGAGGATACGGAACTGAAGGCGCTGGACTGGAATCAGATCAACCCGGCAACAGGTGCAGTCTATGTAGAGGGAGCTGAACCGGGTGATATTTTAAAAGTGAAGATCGAAAAAATTGAACTCGGAGATAAAGGGGTCATGATGGTCCAACCCGGGCTCGGAGTCATGGGGCACAGGATTGAGGAGTCCGAGGTGAAAATGATTCCGATCGATGGAAACAAAGCAGTTTTTAATGAGGATATCAGAGTTCCGCTGAATCCGATGATTGGGGTGATAGGAGTGGCGCCTGAAGACGGGGCTGTTTCCAATGGTACACCTGGAGCTCACGGAGGTAATATGGATACAAAACTAATAGCGGAAGGAAGTACTTTATATTTTCCAGTCTTCCAGGAAGGCGCGCTTTTCGGACTCGGTGATCTTCATGCAGCCATGGGAGACGGGGAAATCAGTGTCAGTGGTATCGAAATTCCAGGTAAAGTGACTGTGACCTTGGAAGTAGTAAAAGGGTCATCGATTCCGTATCCATTTGTAGAAACGAGCGAAGGACTTGCTGTTATTGTCTCTAAGGAAACAGTGGATGAAGCAGCCAAGAGTGCTGTTGAAATCATGATCGATACGATGCTGCCGCAAACGGATCTGACCCTGAATGAACTGACGATGTTATTCAGTGCAGCTGGTCAATCGCAAATCTCCCAAATCGTCGATCCGCTCATGACAGCCAGGTTCTTTGTACCGTGCTATTTAGTAGATAAGGTAGGAAAACCAGGGTTTCTGGGTGATGAGGACGAAGAAGTCTGAGGTTCTATTTAAAATAACTAGGCCGGCCATGACGGGGGCAAAAATTGTATTACTCAAGCACTCGGTTTCAGCATCGACCGCTGGCTGATGGCTTTAAGAATAAACAGTTTATCCTGAGGCGTAAGCATTCTCCAGCTTTTCACTTTAATCTTCATAAGAATCGCTCCTTTATTGGATTTTCGTTATGGATTTCTTGATGAAAAACTGGCCTAGTTTTTTTTCCTATTACGTTAATACCCAGGGCTAAACAAAATATAAACAACAAAAATTCCAACAATTTCCGAGGAAATATGTCGAAAGGATGAGGCGCCAGGTTCATTGTTCCCCAGTGTACCTGGACAAGGAACCTGGCCTTCTTCCGTTCTTCAATTAAATCTCCACACTACTTCATCCCAAAGATTATATAGTAAGCCGATACAAAGGAAGGAAATGATAAAAGCACTAACAGAAAGCAGCACTTTGGCTCTAGTTCGGAACCCGCAATGAGTAAACATCTTTCCAATTTTATTGGCGATCAAAAAAAACAAAGGGATAGTCATTACTAATGCAATGAAATCAGCTGAAGAAAAAGGGTGGCTGATATAGGCATCGGAGACGGTGCTTACCACTATAATCATAGAAAAAAGCCAAGACTGAAATAAGAAAAAACGAATTCTGCTCATACGAGGACTCCTTTTTTTGGGGAGGGACCAGGTTTATTGCCCTCCATCAAGTTAAAATCATGGTTCGAGAAATTACCTATCTGTACCTTTATGAAAATATTTATACGTTGTAAAGAGGCCGCCTATATAAAGCAGAATGGCAAAGTATGCAGGCAACAAGTGTATAAAGCTTGTATAGCCGATGGCAAAATGAACATAAATCCCGGCAATGAATGCTGGAAGTCCGCCTAAGAGGAACGTCCACCACATCCATTTGTTACCCTGATGAAAACCCCAAAGAGCCATTAATAGAACCAGGAGCCCCACACTCAATAAAGCACTGCCGAATCCTGCCCGGTCATGTGCAATCACCGGTATCAGCCTCTCATTGAAGGATTCCAGCATTTCAGGAGTCATACATAGATAGAGCAGGTCAGTCGGAACAAAGACTGAGGTGACGCCATACAGAGAAATGATGATTCCTCCCAAAACAAACGAAAAGCCCAGCAGGACAAAAAGGAATTGTCCAAACAAAGATACTTTCCATACACGGTGATTTCTTCGATTAGCAGAAGAGGGCGTCCCTCGAATCTCTTTTGTTTTGATAAAGCCAGCAATATAAAAGGGAAGCAGTACGAGCCAAAAGAGCAGATGCAGCCAATCAAAATAACCGAATCCGATGAAAGAAAAGATTCCCAGGAATCCCACGATGGCCGCCGTATCAGTGGCTTGCTTTGCCCATTTCAATCCATGCCTCACCCCATATTTGGCAAGGGTCATATAAACGATTCCGCCTGAAATCATGGTCCCTGCCAGTGTCATTCTGTCATGTGCCATGAATAACATAATCCGCTTATTATAAGTCCAAATGTCTTCCTTTTTCATCCCCAAAAACATTTCGTCATAAGGAAGGACAATAGAAGTGAGGCTGAAGACAAGAGCAAGAACGCCGCCAAGAAAAATGAATAAACCGAACAGCCAATAAGAAAACCAGCCGTTCTGTGGTAAGGGCGGCTCTTCTCTAGAGACCAGTGCTTCCTTAATCCTTTTTGTCAGGCCAGGACCTGCAAACACATAGCCCCCCGATAACATAACCAAGTCGGCCCCTGCAGCCAGCAGATCAATAGCATCCTGAGGTTCTATAACGGAGCCGGAGGTTAATATGGTTTTTGAAAAGCCACTTTTTCGCAATTGTTTAACGGTAAGCATCTTGTCCGTTGTGTAGTGTTCACCTAAGTCAAGGACGATACCGGAAAAGTGTTGAAGTTCATCAAGGGGTAGATGACTAGTGTCTGAGATTGAAAGGTAAATAGGTTTTTTTGATCTTAAGCCACAAGGTTTATCTACAATGAAACCATCCGCAATCCCCTCGAGTTGACCAACCATTGTCTGAAGTTCTGATGCAGTACCTGTAAGCCTTATGAAAATAGGCTGCTTTTTCTTGATGTTCCTTAACCGCTCAAGGACAAACTGCAGTTCATGGGATCCCCCTTCCGGAAATTGAATATGGGAGTTCTCGTAATCTACTAGAGGATCAGTAGGACATTTCAAGCCCATTAAAGAAACAGGTCCGACTTCAATAAATCCAAATCCTAAATTAGTAAACGCCTTTGTACCGGAAAGGAAAGGATCAATCTTACCAGAAAGGCCGACTGGATTGGAAAAAGTGATTCCATCTAATTGACGGGATAGGAACGGGGAGCTTTCTTCGCGGCCCAAAAAGTTGATGATATGATGGCCGAATGGCAGGGAAGCAATTCTGTTCATCCCTTTATGGATAAATTCCCGGGAAGTAACGGGTGATAGTTTAGTTAAAATAGGTTTAAAAACAACATGATAAGACCAATCAGGCATATCGGTTCCTCGCATTCTAAAAGGCTTCACTGATAGTTTACCATTTTCAATGAGGGCAGAAGGTGAAAATCAGATTTTAAGTAAGGTTAATTTATCCAATTAATGGAGGTTTTAGCAGTAGAGGGATGATATCTGCAGCATGTTAAGGAAAATCCCCTTGGCATCACACAGCAAGAAAACAGGACTAGAGAAAAAGGAAAAGAAAGAGGAAGAATAGATAGTCTGTTTAAGGAAAGAGAAGGACTTAAGTAATTAAAACTCACCTCAACAAAAAGCAAAAAACTGCATATCCCTGGGATACGCAGTTTTCAAAATCAATCTAGATCCTCACCGATAATCCTAACTTCTCGTTCAAGGTCAACATTGAACTTCTCTTTAACCGTCTTCTGAACATGCTCAATCAATGAGATATAATCCTTTGCTGTCGCATTGTCTTTGTTGACGATAAAACCTGCATGCTTGGTGGACACTTCGGCGCCGCCGATATTTTTCCCCTGCAGCTGACTGTCCTGAATCAGCTTTCCAGCGAAGTAGCCAGGAGGACGTTTGAAGACGGAACCGCAAGATGGATACTCAAGGGGCTGCTTGGATTCCCGCTTATAAGTCAGGTCATCCATGACAGCTTTGATTTCCTCGTATTCCCCCGGTTTCAGCTTAAATGTCGCCTCCAGCACAATATCGCCATTGTCAGGGATATTGCTCGTACGGTAGTCTAAATCAAGCTCAGCAGCCAATCGCTTCACTAGGTTGCCTTCCTTATCCACCACATAAGCATAATCAAGGACATCCTTAATTTCACCGCCATAAGCCCCGGCGTTCATATACAGGGCGCCGCCGACCGTTCCTGGGATCCCGCAGGCAAACTCAAGTCCGGATAAACTCTCAGCCAATGCCCGTCGGGAAGCATCAATGATTCGAGCTCCACTTTGAGCCACAAGCGTTGTTCCATCAGTTGAGATGTCATCAAGATGTTTCAGGTTGATGACAATCCCGCGGATGCCGCCATCCTTGATAATTAGATTTGAACCGTTCCCCAGAAGTGTAAAGGGAATATTCTCCTCATTAGAGAGCTTTACGACATTTTGAACTTCTTCATAGGTCGTAGGTGTGATGAAGAAATCCGCTTTCCCGCCAAGCTTTGTATAAAGGTGGTCCTTCAACATCTCATCGACTTTAATATTTTCTGTTTTAACAACTTCAAGCAATTTATCATGAATTTTTTTGTTATCGATCATAACCATCATTCCCATTTTAAGTTTTATTTCCGTTGCAGGTATATGACTTGCTCCTATAATTATATGCCTAATCCCGCCTAAAGTTAAACTTTTTGAGGGGAAGAAATTTTCAGGGCCTACCTTCTTCATCATAATATACACCGCTTGAAATGCAAATGGTAAAAGGACTCAGTTCAAAAATTGAAGGCAATGAACCATAAAAAAGATCAACTTCACCTGAAGAGTGAAATTGATCTCCTTAAGATTTATTCATCTATAACTTTTAAACGATGGTAATCAATTTTGTTCATAATCTTTTTCTTTAGATCTTCATCAAGGCAGCCTTCCAAAAGAGTCCTGTTATATCCCAGCATGAAATTGTGCCAAAAAGTATGAATCCTGGTTAACATTTTCAAACGAACAGCCTCCCTTAAGATGTTATAACCATTATATAAACATCTCTCCATCTGTATAAACACAAAGTGAAGAAAATTGGTCTTTAGTCATACAAAATATCCCCGTAATCAGGACAATTTAACTCATGGACATCCAGTGCCTGTCATAGGAATAAACCAAGGCACTTTATGAAGGAGAATACGATGCGGAGAAGAAATTCACCCCTTCCTCTAATTGCATTTGGGCTGTTCCTTATTTTTATCGTGGTACTTGTTCTGCGTTCTTGTGCAGGAGGCAGTTCACCGCCGGATTCACAGGAAAGCACCATTAAGCAATTTTACAAAAACGAACAAGACGGTGACTTCGGGAATGCCTGGGAACTGTTTCATCCGGAAATGAAAAAACGTTTCAGCAAATCCTCCTATATTCAAACGAAAAATCATGTCTTCTTTGGTCATATGGGGGTTGAAACGTTCAAAGTGAAAATCGGCGAGTTGGAAAAACTGGAAGAGTGGAAAATGGCAAAGGACGGTCCGGTTTTCAAAGATGTGAAAGTGGCAGAGGTGACCATGACCTACAACAGCCAGTTCGGTCTGATGCAGATCAAACAGGTGTGCTATGTCATCTTGGATAAAGGACAATGGAAAATAGCCTGGGACTATCATTTTTAATTTGAAATTTTTTAGAAAAACAGGTTTTGAGATCTTACGGACGGGTATCTAGAAACTAGATTTTTAATAGGAGGGTGAGAGACTGTGTCAATGTTATTTATGAAAGCACGCGAGATGTTTGAACAGGATGCCAAACGAGTAGAGAAGAACGGCGAAGATTTATCGGCCAACCGCGTATATCGCAGCAAACCTTCACCCATGGGCTTCAAAAAGAAATAACCATTAATCTTGTGACAATAACCAGCCCATAATGGACTGGTTCTTTTTTTAGGATAAATTTGTCAGATTGGATATTTTTTTGAAAATTTATGTTTTAAAAGAGTGAAAGCCGGGTAATGAGGTAATTAAGCGACTGGCAAGTAGGAGAAGTTTGCTTCATATTTCACTATATTCTTACATAAAAAACTTGTCGGATGATGAAGGGAAAGGGGGACAGAGTCTTATCTAACTGACTGAGCGCTCAGTCAACTTTGTTCAGATTGATTTTTCTATTAATCTCTAACTTTGTAAAACGTTTTCATTGCTTAATATCACATTACCCAGATAAATAAACAATAAACAAAAAGGGGTTGTCGAAATGAAAAGGAAGCTATCATTCCTATTAATGTTCGTTCTTATGATTTCAAGTGTCCTGGCAGGGTGCTCTTCTTCAGAGAGCGGGTCCGCCAGCGGGAAAACAGAATTAAGCTTTATTCACTGGCGCGGGGAAGACTCTGAAGCTTTTAAAGAGCTGATCAGCCGTTTTGAAGAAGAAAATCCCGATATCAAAGTGGAAATGACGGTCTATCCTTCAGAAAAATATCAATCTACTGCCCAGACCCTTCTTCGAGATGGGTCCACAGGTGATGTCTTTACTGCATTCCCGGGGTCTCAATTCGAAATCATCAAGAAAGCGGGTCTTTTTGAAGATTTAACTGGAGAAGAACTTGTTGGAAACTTTAATGAAAACCTCCTGGCTGCCGGCCAATCTGACGGAAAACAGCTGGCTCTGCCGCTGCAATTGGTCTATAACCAGCCGGTGTATAATAAAACGTTGTTCGACGAGCTTGGACTGGAGCCTGCACAAGATTGGGAAGGTTTCCTGGAGCTTTGCGAAACGTTGAAAGAAAACGGCTATACGCCTATTGCATTTCCTGGAGCTGACATTGGACCAGGCCAGATGATGAACTCTATGATGATGAACAATGCGCCTGAAGGAGTCTTTGGTGAATTGATGAATGGAGAAACTGAATTGACCGACGAGTGGTGGGTCAAAACACTGGCTCAATTCCAGGAGTTAATGGATAAAGGCTATATCGGCGAAGATGCCCTTGGCATGAAACATGAAGGTGCGATTGCGCAGGTTGCTCAGGAAGAAGCGGCCATGCTGGCATCAGGGTCTTACGCTATGGCCAATGTGAAAGAATTGAATCCGGATATCGAGCTGGGTCTGCTGGCACCAATTACTGTATCTGCCGACGAAGCAGAATATGAAGGTATCCATACGACTACATTCATGCTTGCCGTGAACAGCATGTCTCAAAATAAAGAAGAAGCGAAGAAGTTCATAGACTTCCTGTCTCAGCCGGAAAACGCAGAGTATTATGCGAATGAAACCGGCCAGTTCCTGACGATTCCGGGAGTCAACTATGAATCAGAGTCATTGAAAGCAGCTGCCGGCTGGATGGATAAAAACACACGTTTTCAGCCTCGTTACCTGATTCCTGATGCTGACGTAGAGAAGGCGGTCATTGCTTCCATCCAAAACGTACTTAGCGGAGAAGATCCGGAAGCAGCGGCACAGCAAGCGCAGGAAATCGTGAACCAAAAAATACAATAATTTTTTAGCGGGAGAGAGGGACGTAGCTCTCTCTCTTCCTATTAGATTATGTTTTTGGAGTTTTAAGGAGGGGGTTCCATGGATCTAAAGAAAAATAAAGCACTGTATCTGTTTGTTTTGCCGGGTCTAATACTGTATTCAATCTTTTTCATTTACCCGACACTAAGTGCGCTGTTCTACTCTTTCACAGATTGGGACGGGCTGACACCAGATTATAATTTTGTCGGAGTGGATAATTACATAAATATTTTCACAAACGATTCGATTTTTGTTAAAGCATTCGGGAATAACTTGAAGTTCATGCTGTTCGTGGTGATCTTTCAAACTGCTTTTTCATTATTGTTCGCTCTCTACCTCGTTAAAAACACCAAGACGAACATCTTTTTAAGGGCTCTATATTTCTTCCCAACGATCTTATCATCCGTATCGGTGGCGTTCATCTGGTCATTTGTCTATGACCCGAACCTCGGGATTTTAAATACCTTGCTAGAAAAGGCGAATTTGGAGGCTCTGACCCATAACTGGCTGGGGGATCAGGATATAGCGATCTTCTCGATTGCCGTTGTGCAGGTCTGGATGCATACCGGGCAAATGCTCATCATCTTTGTTGCGGGTCTGCAGAATATCCCGGAGGACCTATATGAAGTTGCAAAAATTGAGGGAGCTTCCAGGTGGCAGCGATTCCGCTTCGTGACATGGCCGCTTGTGGCACCGGCAGCAACTATCGTTATTGCCTATACCACCATCCAGTCCTTCAAAGCGTTTGACCTCATCTTTGCCATGACGCGTGGAGGTCCGAACTATTCAACCGAAATCCTTGCGACACTGATCTACTCGACAGCGTTCCGAAGCTTTAAGTTCGGTTATGCTTCAGCAGAATCCGTCATTTTCATGATAGTCATTGCCATCATTACAATCGTTCAATTTAAACTGCTTCGTTCCGATAAAGCGGCGAGCTAGTGAGAAAAAGTAAAGGAGGGAAAAGCTCTTGAAGCTGACAAAAGGCGTTTTGACCATTATCTATGCCTTGCTCATCATTATTCCGGTTGTCGCCATCTTCTTTGCGACATTCAAATCCAATGCGGAAATGTACCAGGATGTATTGGGGCTTCCGGGAAGTTTTGACTTTGTTAATTACATAACAATGTTTGCCGAAGAGTCTATGAGTACCTACTTCTGGAACAGTGTAATTGTCACGCTGTTTGCCGTAAGTATGACTTTGTTCTTCTCAAGCTTGATTGCCTTTGCCATCACACGCATGTCGGGCTGGCCGGGAAGAATTCTGTTCGGGCTCTTCACACTAGGGATGATGGTACCGGCTCAGGTGAACATGATCCCGCTCTACCAACTTGTTTTTGATCTGGGGCTGACGAACAGTCTGACCGGATTGATCTTAGTCAACACGGCGGTAACGACACCGGTGGCCGTCTTCATTCTAACCGGATTCATGAAATCCCTTCCGAGTTCGCTGTTCGAGGCCAGCCGGATCGACGGTGCCTCCCACTGGCAGATGTACGCGAAAGTCGCCATCCCGTTGTCACTGCCATCCATTTCGGCTACAGCAATTTTTCTGTTCGTTATGGTGTGGAACGATCTATTGTATCCATTGCTTTTCATTACTGATAAGGATTATAAAACACTGCCGCTCGCCCTGCTTGAATTTCAGGGTGAGTACATGACGAATTATCCGATGCTCTTCACCGGAGTAATTATTGCATCAGCTCCGATGGTCATCGCGTATATCTTCTTGCAGCGTTATTTCGTGGCCGGTATGATGGCTGGGTCGGTGAAAGGGTAAAAACCTGGGGGTTTCCTCAGGTTTTTTCTTTTGGATGAATTAAGATATGTGGAGGTTGGTTGTCTGGATGTATGAGTTGTTAATAGAAGGGGGATTTTTGTTGATAGAAGTGTGAAAGTTGTTGATAGAACGCCCGAACTTGTTAATAGGATTAAGAAGTTGTTAATGGAACGCTCGATAATGCCGATAGACCACCAATTTTGGCTTCAATATGATTGAGTACACTCATTTAGTGGTTAAGTATAAAATAGTAATAAAGGATTTTAAAAGGGGAATAACCAATGCCGATTATTGAGCATCAACTATTTATAAAAGCACCTATTGAAATTTGCTTTGACCTTGCAAGAAACGTAGACATCCATACGCAAACTACCTCGCATACCAAGGAAAGAGCGGTTGGCGGAGTAACGGAAGGATTACTAGAAGAAGGCGATATGGTCACTTGGGAAGCCGTTCACTTTGGGATTAAACAAAGGCTGACTGCCAAAGTTACAGTAATGGAGAGACCCAGCAAACTCGTCGACATAATGGTCAAAGGTGCTTTCCACTCTTTTGAACACACGCACCAATTCATCGAAGAAGCAGGCGGCACCCTTATGATCGACCGCTTTCAGTATAAGTCTCCTCTTGGCCCATTGGGGACCCTCGCAGATAAGCTTTTTTTAGAAAAGTATATGAGAAACTTCATCGCTTCCCGGGCAAATGTATTGAAGGAGATAGCAGAGGAAGGGCAGGGCTCTCCTGGATAAAAAGGATAGTATTTTTCATAGAGTTGTTGATAGAATGGTTCAACTCGTTGATAGAAAAATCCACTAATCAAAAAACCAGCCCATCAAAGGACTGGATCGGTAAATTTAATGAAAAACCTTCTGAACAACAGGCTTCCTTTCATATTTAGCAAACATATATCCTCCAAGCACTACTGCCGGAATCACGACAACCGCCATGCCAAGGAAGGCATATCCTGGCGCATAATCGTATAAAAATCCACCGACAAAGGTTAAGACAGCGGTGCTTAACCCGGAGCCTAAAGCAGTATAAACACCCTGGGCAGCAGGCAAGTCTTTGCTTTCCAGCTCTTCATAAATCAGCCTCATGAACGCATAATGAGTAAGTCCGAACGTGAAGGCGTGGAGAAGTTGTGTAGCCATGAACACACCGACACTAGGGAACAAGAACAGCATCATCCATCTCAGAATGGCGGCCAATCCCGCCGTCATAAACATGATGGAGATGGAGCGGCCTTTTAAAAACTTATCAGAAAAGGCAAAGAACAGGATCTCCGCAATGATGGCAATGTTAAGCATGACACCAATGTAAATGTTACTTACATTGAGTTCTTTCAAATAGAGCACACCATAGTTGTAGTAGGCAGCGTGCGTCCCCAATGTAAAGATCACAATTCCCATCGCCAGGATGAATTTCTTTGATTTCAACAGACTGCGGTAAGAGAGTTTCTCCTGTCCGCGAGGTTCACTCATGGAGGCAGGGAGTTTTGTAAATGACGTCAAGAGAATCATGATGACACCTGCAAACATTATATAAATGATGGCACCCTCACTGAAAATGGATGTAATGAACCCTGCCAGGAGCAAGGCACTCGTATACCCTATCGATCCCCAAGACCTGCTTTTACCGTAATCGATATGATCCTTTTTCATCATAACCGCGGCCATGCTTTCAACCAATGGCATCAGCATCGGGTAGACAAGACTGAAGAGAACCATGCAGGCTAACATTCCAATGAGAGAACTGATTGGGAAGAACAGTATAAGTGTAATGCTGGAAACCAGCGCTATAATCCGGGCGAGCTTTCCGAGCGGAAATCGCTGACTGAGTGTCGGGAACAAATAAAAACTTGAAAACGAGCGGGCAATCATGCCGGCAGCGACAAGAGAAGAAGCGGTAGCAATTGAAAATCCTTTGCTTTCCACGAGCCATGCTGTCCAATACGGAATAAAAATGCCCCAGGTAAACATGATGACAAAGAACTGAATGGACAGCCAAGATTGTTTCTTCATATAAAGAAGGGATCCCCCTTATGTATAGTAAGTTTTACAGATTATTGTATATTCAAGGAGACATTATACGCCTGTCCGGAAGGGGATACAAGAGGTAATTTAGCGAGATTGGTAGATGAGGACGCTTACACCCTGGTCTATTAACCACAAAAAATATATCCTTCAGCACTTTAAAGCACTAAGAGGGACAGTCCCTCTTAGTGCTTTAAAGTGCTGAAGTGTTCAGTTCAACCAATCACTTTCAATACTATTAATAGAAGGGGTCAAGGGGAACACTGAAGGGACTGGTGAATGGGTACACTGTACTAGCACTACTTTTTGGAGATAAGGGACCTGTTTCACCCGGAGAATACTTCTTCAGGGAGAAGATCATTATCCATCCTGCCTTATTCCTTATCACGATTCTTCTTCCGGAGAAAGTACAAATAAAAATAATAAAGTGACAGAGTACCGACCGTGGATAGGGGAAGAAAGACTGCAGCTAAACTTCCTTCGGGACTATAGAGGTAAATAGCGGCAGCAATACTATAAATGAAGCCGGCTACACATGTACCCAAAATAAAAAACCGATTCCGTTCCATCCTCATCATCTCCTAAAGGAACATATAATCAAAAAGGAAGGTTCTCCTGCTTAGGTTATATGTGAGAACGTCCTTTTCCATTAAAAACTAATCAGCGGGATAATAAAAATAAAACTCTTTATATTCCTTGATTATGTTTGTAAGATTTTCTGGTGATACTGCAAGTGGTGCAAGGGGAAGGGAGAAATAAGGAATGCCCATCTTCGAATTAGGCTTAATCAGCATCCTCATAAATAAAGACTTTCTCTTTAAGTATTTCTCTTCATCTTTTAAAACATATCCCCATTGGAGAACCTTGCTCTGGGTATATGGATAAAATCCTAGAAAATCTTCCCATAAAATCAGTTCGTCCAGACTGAAAGGGGTCGTTTTATCAATAATCCCCTGCTCATTGAAGATGAGGGCCGGTTTGCTTGAGACCAAACGGCTAAAGCCAAAAAAGAACATAACCGCTCCGAATAGTAAAAAGAAGCACAAAGCCCAAAAAAAGATTGCATCATTCCAAATCTCAAAGGCTGGAAGAGGCCTCAGAGCATAAAACACGAACAATAGAAGGCTAATAATACCGGTGGATATCAGTAATAAAATAAATGCGTTTTTCTTAGAATAATAGATATATGTCTCTTCCATAAAGTTATAGACTCTCCTAATAAGTTTTCCTCCTTATTTTAGCATAAGGAATGAAACGAGAACCCTATGAGTTACGGTAATTGCCCTTCTAAACAAGTAATAGTTAGGGAAGTATTCCTAAAAAGCAAGAGCCCAGTGGCAGTGTTCTCCCCGCTGTATTGTGTAATCTTGGCGCCAGTTTCTTATCTGTCCGGCCAAGGGTAGCGGATATATAAATTTTTATAGAAGCTCTATAATGTAACAGCATTTACCGTTAATTAATTGAAATGTGCCAAAGTATCTGTCCGTTAATCTCTGCTATACTGATACTGAAGGAGGAATACACTTGAATAAATCCATGATTTTAAACGTCTTTGTCCTCTCTGTTTTGCTCACAATCATCTTCATATCGTTATCCAGTATGCCTGTTAAAATTTTTCTGGCGGTCTTTTCATCTTTATTCTTCATCCCGATTGTCAGAGGCAAGCTTATCAAACGAATGATCGCCATAGTTATAGCCTGTCCGGTTGCAACGCTGCTCTATTATTTTATTTATTGGCTCATCACTTCGTCGGAAAGCGGGCAATTTACAGATTGGTGGGGAGCGATATGGGCAACCATGGGAATCACCTTTTTTATCTATATAGCAATAGGAATCCCGTACTCACTGGGTGTGGATTATGTAGCGAGGAGATTGGAATTGACGCCAAAATCAACGTACCTCTTAAGATTGGCCCTTTATGGTGTGGCAGCTGTCCTGTTGGCTTTGCTCTTAGACGGGGGCATGTCATTTCTGACTATGAGTATATATGTGTATAGTTATTATCATATCCTGCTGTTCATAGAGAAAAGAAACATACAACACTCTGGCGATTAAAAAGAAAGGAACAGAGGAGGAGTTTAATTTCCATAACTTACATTAAAAGAAGAGCAACATCATTAAAGGAGCAATATTCCCGAAAGAATATGCTTAAAAAGGTATTTTCACTTATAATAAAGATATGAAAAAAAGCACTTCTCAATTGGAAGCGCTCTTGCTTATTACAAAAGGTTAAATTAGCAATAATTAGTATACTGTTGGAAGTTCAGACTGTTGAGGAGTTGCTTCATTTGCTGAAGCGCTTCCCATTACACCAGCACCGAACAATAGGAATGAAGCAGCAAGCACTACCATTAATTTTTTCTTCATTGGTAAATCCTCCTTTTAATTGGTATGATAATTCAATAAGATTATCTGTACTCTTATTTAACCACATCTTAAAAATTCGTGCATTCGCCAATTTCGGGCTTTTGAAAGCTTTTTCGAGCAAATAATATACTAAATTAGCTATTTTCGCAAAAAATATAACTATAGGAATATTTAGGGGAGATGGAAGATGGATTTTTCAGCTGTGGGTAAAAAAATCAGGGAGTTACGAAAAAATATTGGCTTATCACAAGAAGAGCTATCAGAAGGAATTTGTACTCAAGCTCAAATAAGCAAAATTGAAAAAGGTGATGTGTATCCATATGCATCTACTTTATATTTAATCTCCCAGAAGCTTGGCGTGGATGTCAATCATTTCTTTGACATAGGAATGACTCCTAGGCTGGATTATGTACAAGAGGTAAAAAGACAGCTGATAATGTCACGTCGGAATTTAGACTATAAAGAGATGAAGCAGGTAGTGGAAACCGAGCTTCATAATCCGCTATTTACGCTGAATAAAAAGAACTTGCAGCTGCTTCTATGGCACAAGGGGATTTATCAATATGAACTGGAGAAAGATACAGATACTGCGTTAGAGACATTGTTTTCATCTATTCAGTTAACACACCAATCTAATAAATATTGGTCAGAGCGTGAAATTGAAATTATGTTAACAATTGGTGCAATTCACTTTGAAGAGGATGATCTTGAGGAAGCTCTGAAGGTATATAAAAACATAAAACAATATATTAATACGATTCCTTATTTGACAGACTATACGATTAAAACCCGACTCTATTACAATTATGCCCGTACACTAACCAGATGTAAAGAGTATAAAGAATCTAATACTTATTGTGCTGCAGGGATAAACTGGTGTATAGAAAAGGACAATCTCTATTTTTTAGGCGAGCTGCATTATCACATGGGTTATAACTTTGAGTTGTTAGGAGACTTGGAGACAGGCTTACAATTTATGAAAAAAGCCTTAACTGTCTTTGAACTCCAACAGGATGAAAAGTACAGTAACTTTATTAAAGAGAAAATAAAAAGTCTTGAAAAAAAATATAATGAACGTCCCTAATTATCGGGCGAAGCGTGTGGGTGCGTATGCAAAAAAACAGACTAAGCAAAAGGAACACCATATAGTTATTGCGTATTCATTAATAATGATATTTTCATCAAAAAGGCATAGAGGAAATTTTCCTCTATGCCTATCTTTTTTTAGTTGATTAACTCTGTTAAAATGCCGTGACCAACGCTAAGAATCCATAGAAGGCTATATATTAAACCACCGTGTAAAAGCGGCTTATAGATGAATTCCTTCCAGTTGGAAAAGTACTTAAATGAAAAAGCAAAATAGAATGTACTAAATATGGCCATAACTGACCATAGGAACAACATAAAAACAGGAAGGGCACTCCATCCAGAAATCAATGCTAAACAAGTAGTTACTAGTCCATTTAGTAAAAATACAAATACGTTCATTATAAGTAGTTTCATAATTTCCCCACCTGGCTATTATTTTGTAACCGTTTAAAACTAACCGGCCCCGAAATAGCAAATATTATTGTATATAACTGAATTTTATCATAATCTTTGGATGTACTTAGTTATAAACTTTTTTCACTTTCTGTGAAATGGTAAGTGAATATATAGGGAATACAGTGGAAAAATTTCAGGAAAACTAATTGAACAACAAAAAACGCACGGTGAATTTCGTAGTGAAATCCCGTGCGTTTAACTGTAATAATAAATTGTTTCTCCTTCAGAATTATATAGGAAAAACTATATCTCCAAATGCTCTTTCAGTGTCTGCTGAACCGCAGCTTGCTCTTCTTGCGGAACCATGAAGTAATAAATACCGTCAATGGTTGTGCCACTTCCAGAAATTTGAGACTGTTGAATATCTTTTGTGGCCGATTTGTAGTTTTTCTGAATGTCTACCATTTCATCGAAAGTTAAATTTGTCTTTACATTTTCCCCAATGGCACTAAAGATGTCTCCGTAATTCCAAAGAGAGGAAATGCTGGCGCCTTCTTTAATGACAGCCTGTATAATTTTACGCTGACGTTCCTGACGTCCGAAATCGCCGCGGGGATCGTTTTTCCTCATTTGCACATAACTCATTGCTTCTTCACCATTCAGGTTAATTTCCCCGACCGGATAGTTATGTCCGCCGTAAGAGAAGTCCAATTGATTGTTAACAGTAACACCGCCAACCGCATCAACAATATCCTTGAAGCCATCCATATTGATCTTTGCATAATAATCAATTGGGATATCGAGGAAGTTCTCTACTGTATCCATGGCCATTTCCACTCCGCCAAAAGCGTAGGCATGATTAATTTTGTCCTGGTAGCCTTTCCCGATGATTTCTACACGAGTATCGCGGGGAATGCTGATCATTTTTGTTGTCTTGTCGTTAGGATTAACCGTTACAACAATTATCGTATCAGAACGTCCTCTGTCTCCTTGACGTTCATCCACACCCAGTAATAGGACTGAAAACGGTTCTTTTCTATCTACTTCCACTTTTTTCTGACGTTTATCAGATTTTTCCCGATCTATCGTTTGGTGCATATCAGAAGCGGTTTTATTGATAGAGTGATAGATGGAATAAATGTAACCTCCGCCTGCAAGCACAAGCAGAAGGACAATGATGCCAAATATCTTCAAGCCTTTGCGGCTTTTCTTTTCATGTTTGTCTGATCTCAAAGAGTTTCCCACCTAAAGTTTTTTATTTTGTAGACATAAGTAAAATATACTAAATTCCTGTCGAAAAGGAAATACCCTCTCAAAAATATTTATCCAGCTTTTGTAAGCGGAAATATAAGGAAACAATGGTTCTAATAGATAGAGTCGTTAAATACAATAGTTTAAAAGAAAGAGATTAATGGTAAAGAATCTTTAAACATTTATCGTTCAATAAAAGAAGAAAGGGGCCTCTCAGTGATCAAAATCAAGGCGGCAATTTATCTGATTGCTTTCATTCTATTACTCAGTTTGATGCCAAGAGAAGCAGGAGCGACACCAGAGGAGCGGTTGGCTGGGGAAAATCGCTATGAGACGGCGGCCATCCTCTCACAGGTAGTGTGGCCGAATGGTGCAGAGCAAGTGGTATTAGCAAGAGGTGACGATTTTGCCGATGCATTGGCAAGTACACCTTTTGCGGCGAAAATTAAGGGGCCAGTTCTATTAACTCAAAGAGGAAAACTGCCCGAGGTGACGAAAGAAGAGATAAATCGTCTCGGTGCCAAAAAGGTCTGGGTCATGGGCGGAAAAAACGCTATCTCAAACAATGTTATTTCCGAGCTTCAACAACAGAACCTGCAAGTGGAAAGGGTATCTGGAGTCGATCGAACAGAAACCGCTCTCAAGATTGCCCGTAAAGTGGGAACCGCTCAGCAAGAAGCAATAGTGGTCAATAAAAAGCAGTTTCCGGATGCCATTGCAGTGGGTCCCTATGCAGCATTGAAAGGGATACCGATCCTTTTAACGGATAAGGACAAGCTAAGTCATGATAATAAGGAATTTTTAAAGAAAGTTAAAAAAACATATTTCATTGGAGGGAAGGCAGTTCTGTCTGACGGCCTTATGGAGGAAGTCCCAAACGCAGAAAGAATTGCCGGAGAAAGTCGCTATGTTACTTCCGTTCGGATTGCCGAAAGATTTTTCCCGTATGCAGATTACCCTGTGATCGCTACTGGTGAATATTTTGCCGACGGATTGACAGGCTCTCTGCTGGCGGCAAAACGAGGGCAGCCTATTCTTCTGGTTCAGCACTATAATGTGGATGATTCTGTGAAACGGTTCTTCTATTATAATAACGTCAGCAACTACACCGTTTTAGGCGGATATAACGCCGTACACCAATACATCTACTCAAAATTAGTGGAAGGAAGATAATAAAGGCTGTTTTAGTATACTTGTTGCTTTCGGAAAGATCCCAATTTCCGGATTTTTCCCCTGGGTAAAAGGTTTTTCTCTCTGAACAGGGAACGTAGCTCTTTTCTTTCTTGGTTACCAGGATATTTCCTGTGAATTAGGACTATACTTTAAAATTCATATCAAATAGCAACAAAGTTTAAGAAAAGAGCCTAATAAAAAGAGGTCCGGATTGATTCCGAGACCTCTTTTCTCTTATTAATAAAAACGTTTAAAGCCATCAAACTTCGATTTCCAGTATGAGTGATCCAAACTGGTGATCTGCACACCGCTGTCGCCTGCATGGATGAACTTGTTGTCCCCGACATAGATTCCTACGTGTGATATTCCTTTTTTATATGTATTTTCAAAGAATACGAGATCGCCAGGCTCAGGTTTGTCTACATAATAGGATCGGTTATAGTATCCGCCGCTTGATTGCCTGCTGATATTCATGCCTGCTTCTTTGTATACATAGTAGATAAAGCCGCTGCAATCAAATCCACCTGCTGAGGAGCCTCCCCAAGCATAGGGGGTTCCGATATGGAATTTTGCTTCTTCAAGAAGCTCTTCGACGTTGACTCCCAGATTATCACTCTTTGCCTTATCCTTTGCAGGTTCCTTAACAGTTGAAGGATTAGCATGGATCTTCAATTTCTGCCCTATGTAAATGGTATCATTCTTGAGTTTATTCCATTCTTTAAGCTGAGAGACCGTGACATCGTGATTAAGTGCGATACGCAGCAGGGAATCTCCCGACACCACTGAGTACGTTGTTTGAGCTGTGCTTTCTTTAGGTTCAGCTGCCTTCTCTTCCTTTTTATCAGAAGATGCTGGTTCGGAAGAAGAAGAAACCGTCTTTCTACTGACAACAAGCTTTTGCCCTGGATAAATAAGATAATCGTTCAGCTTGTTCCAGCTTTTTAACTCTGCCAGAGTGATAGAATGATTATTGGCAATACCAAGCAATGTATCACCGGAAACCACCTGATAGGTCTTCTCTTGAGTAGTCTGTTCTTTAACTTCTTTGGTTGTAGTCTTTGTTGTAGGCTGGGCTTTAGCAGGAGTCGATCCGTCAATCTTCAACACCTGTTTAGGAAAAATGACATCCGAAGATAATCCGTTAAGCTTTTTCAGTGAATTGACAGTGGTGTCGTATTTCTTGGCAATGGACCAGAGTGAGTCTCCACTTTCGACTTCATGCGAACTTGCCTCTGCAGCAACAGCATAAGAAGTGGAAATGGCAGCAGTAGCGGCGACAGTAAATAACACCTTTTTCACATTATTTCTCCTTTTGTCATAATATAGTAGTTTATGAGTATTTTACCACGTTAGTGTAGGAAAAGGGAAAAATGAGAGCCAGAAAAACGATTACTCTGAAATTAAGTAAGAAATAATGGCATCAGCCCAAGCTTTTTGTCCAAGCTCATTAGGACTGCTTTGTTCATCGAGATAATCTATCACTTCTTCATTATCTACATCGGGCCAGTTATCCCAATGATTAATATAAGTGAAACTATTTTCAGCCGCAAATTGTTCCAGTGCATCAATTTGAGCAGCATAATTCACAGGCTGATATAAAGGTTGTGATGGTGTCAAGATGAACTCTACATCAGGGTGATCTGCAGAGACTTCACTAACAACTGTAAAAATATTATCTAGTGAATCTTCAATTCTGATTTTACCATTGTCATTCAATGTTAAAGGCTCAAAGATCACAAGGTCAGGTTTAGAAGCAGCTATCTCTTCTGCTTTATCTTCTAAAACGAAATCCAAGGAATGAGAACCATACGAAAGACTACTCAATTCTATAGTCTCTTTAAAGGTTTCTGAAACAGCAGCCGCCACAAGGTCATTCCAGCCTGGGTCAACAGCATCCATTGCCTGGGAACCAACAATGACAATATTTAATTTTTCTCCCTTAGCCAACTTTTCTTGGTAGGAAGATTTAAGTTGCTCTGACCAGTTGCCTGTGAAACTCATATAGTCCTCCTGGTTAAGGGAGGTGTCTACCTCATTATCTAAATCAGAATTTTCACCTTGCTCAGAGCTTTCAACAACATTCGGTGTGGTGAAAGACTGAATTTTTTTCCAATGAAGATTTCCATAAATGATAACTCCAATGCATAGTGAAAATAATAAAAAGACAGATAATTTCTTCATTACTTCTCCTCCGATTCCAAGATTATGTATGGAAAATGAATCCATATAAGAAAAAGGTATTCCAAAAAATTGGTACATGATGTTTAATTAGTACTAAGAAAGTGGTTTTTACAAATCTATTAAAATTATGACAATTTTTTCAGTAAAAGACAACAATTTTTCCGATATATCCCAACGCAATATGATATAATACAACAGGATTTTATATAAAAGGAGTTTAGGAGGCTATCATGGAAGAGACGATAAGCTTAAAAGAGTTATTTGCAACAATAAAGAAGAGAATGAGCATGATCTTGATTTTGACTCTGATTGCAGTAACGGTTAGTGCCGCGGTCAGTTATTTTGTTTTAACACCAATATATCAGTCTTCAACTCAGCTGCTGGTAAATAAATCGAATCAGGAGCAAAACAATTATAATGTAGGAGAAGTACAAACAAACCTTCAATTAATTAACACCTATAATGTAATCATGAAAAGTCCTGCTATTTTGGATAAAGTGGTAGAGGAACTAGACTTGGATATGACAGCCAATGCATTAAATGGAAAAGTCACCGTCCAAAGTGAGCAAAATTCGCAAGTTGTAAATGTAATCGTTCAAGATGAAAATCCAAAACAAGCAGCAGAAATTGCCAACAAAATTGCAGAAGTTTTTCAGCGTGAAATTGTCGAAATTATGAACGTGGACAACGTGAGCATCCTTGCAAAAGCGGAAATGGGAGAAAATCCATCACCAATTAAACCACAGCCTCTATTAAATATTGCCATTGCTTTAGTAGTAGGGTTGATGGCGGGTGTCGGATTGGCATTCTTACTTGAGTACTTAGATAACACAGTCAAAACCGAGCAGGATATCGAAAAAGGGTTGGAGCTTCCGGTGTTGGGTGTAATCCCGCGTATGGATGATAAAGAATTTTCAAAAATAGCACACCGCCAAGAAAGAACGGCTAGAAGAAGAGGTGAAAGTGCCAGTGTTTAAGCGTAACAAGAAAGCAGTCAACAGCAATCAAAGAAAACTAATCACCAAAGTTAACCCAAAATCTCCGGTTTCTGAGCAGTTTAGAACGATCCGGACAAATATCCAATTTTCAACAGTGGACGAAGAATACCGCACATTAATGGTTACGTCATCTGGTCCTGGAGAAGGTAAATCGACAACCGCGGCCAACCTGGCTGTCGTGTTTGCGCAGCAAGGAAAAACCGTTCTGTTAGTCGATGCAGATATGAGAAAGCCGACGGTCCATTATACATTTAACTTTACCAATACGTTTGGTTTAACAACTGTGCTGACAAGGCAGTCGGAGTTGAAAGAAACCGTGAAAGACAGTGGAATTGAAAAGCTTCACATTATGTCGAGCGGTCCGATACCGCCGAACCCGGCCGAACTACTTAGCTCCAAGGCGATGACAGTATTTCTGGAAGAAGCAAAGAAAGAGTATGACATCATCATTTTTGATACGCCACCTGTTTTGGCAGTGACAGATGCTCAAGTCATGGCGAATAAGTGTGATGGAACGATCCTGGTAGTTTCAAGTGGAACGACAGAAATGGATGCTTCCAAAAAGTCGAAGGAAAGCCTTCAGGCTGCGAAGGCAAAGCTCTTAGGAGTCGTGCTTAATAATAAAAAACAATCAGAAACCAGCTATTATTATTACTACGGAACGAATTAGACAAGATTCGACAAAAATAACCTGTTTACAAAATATGTCGAAATGATATCATTAGAAAAGCCAACGATATAGGACTTAAGACACAGAGGAGGGAATAGGATGATCGATATACATTGTCACATATTGCCGGGAATTGATGATGGAGCGAAAACAATGGAAGACAGTGTCGAAATGGCAAAAGCAGCCGTAAATGAAGGGATTCATACCATCATCGCGACCCCCCATCATAAAAACGGGAAGTACAACAATAGCAAGTCGGACATCCTTCCTCTCGTAAATAGTGTGAATGAGAGATTGGAAAAAGAAAAGATTGACCTAACGATCCTTCCAGGGCAGGAAGTCCGTATCTATGGAGAAGTGGTAGAGGACTATAAAAATGGAGAAATTCTGCCGCTGACAAGCGAGTCACAATACGTATTCATTGAATTCCCATCCAACCATGTGCCGAGGTATACAAACAGACTTCTTTATGACTTGCAGGTAGCTGGATTAAATCCAGTCATCGTTCATCCAGAGCGTAATTCCGAGCTGATAGAAAGACCGGAGAAACTGTATGAACTTGTGAAGAATGGAGCATCCACGCAGGTAACGGCCTCCAGCCTGACTGGTTATTTCGGAAAGAACATTCAAAAGTTCTCCAGACAGATCATTGAAGCCAACCTGGCTCATTTTATCGCATCAGATGCGCATAATGTCCATAACAGAGGCTTTAAAATGGAAGAAGCCATGGTATTAATTGAAAAACAGTATGGAACTGATCAACTTTACTACTTCATAGAAAATGCAGAACTATTAATAGATGGACAAACAATATTCAGGGAAATTCCCGAACCTATTAAAAAGAAGAAGTTTCTGGGGTTGTTCTAAAATGAATAAACTAGCTATATGTGAGCTAGTTTTTCTTTTGGAAAGATTCAACTTAATGTGAAAATATTAACAAATGCAAAAAACTTGGTTATGTCTCCTACCCGTTATCGTTGGAGGCACTCGATCATGCTGTGGGCTGGCAACTGTCAGACCTTAGACATCAATTGTCAATAGTATGGTGTGAGGATGGGTTAGATGCCCATTATTTACCCTTAAGTGAATGTAATAAACCAATAAAGGAGATTTTCTTTGAAAAAGTTTCATGAGATGCCGAAGACCATTCAAAAAACTGTCCGATACATCTATCAAGATGCTCCGATAGAGAAGCTGGAAGAAATACAAAAATTAATCGCAAAAGCAATCGAGACACGGCTGCAAAAGAAAACAAACTAACCTATGAGATATGTAATGAAAGGATAATAACCAAATGGTTGTGGCTTTTCATTACATATTTATACTTTGCCAATGTTCAAGAAAAATAATCAGTAAAGAAGGGATTTCATTGAGTTATCAGAAAAGGGTATCACTGTTGATGCTACTAGACTCCGCGATTGTCATCAGTGCAATTTATCTTGGGTATTACATCCTTCATCCTTATTTGAGTATCTATACCCTGCCGATTCTGGCTGTCAGTTCGATTGCCCTGTTGGTAAGTCATCATTTATTTGCTTTTATTTATCATCTCTATCACAAGGCCTGGGAGTATGCCAGTATCGGTGAGATGATTGCGATCATCAAAGCCGTTACGTTTTCGATTGTTGCAGCCTCTGTTGTACAGTTAGCGGTTATGGGCCATGTGTATGTCCGTGTCATGGGAATTACATGGATGATGCACGTGATCCTGATCGGGGGATCGCGATTTGCATGGAGGATGTATCGTGATTCCTATATAAAATCAAAAACAGAAAAGAAGAAAGCGTTGATTATTGGGGCAGGTGCTGCAGGAACGATGCTTGTTCGTCAGCTTTTGAAAAACAATGATACAGAAATCGAACCGGTTGCTTTTGTCGATGATGATTTAACCAAACTAAAACTGCAAATCTATGGTGTAAAAGTTGAGGGAGGGACCTCGGATATTCCAGCTATAGTGGAAAAGCACAACATAGAGAATATCATTATTTCGATTCCGTCTCTTAGTAAAACAGAAATTCAAAAGATCTATCAAGAATGCTGCAAAACAAAAGCGAAAACGCAAATTATGCCAATGATTGAAGACATAGTCACTGGAAAGGTATCTGTCAACCAGTTCCGTGAAGTTCAAGTGGAAGACCTCTTGGGAAGAGATCCAATTGAGCTGGATATGAAGAGTATTTCACAAAAGCTCACAGGGAAAACGATCCTTGTCACCGGTGCAGGTGGATCGATCGGTTCCGAAATCTGCCGTCAGGTCAGCAAGTTTAAGCCGAAAAAGCTACTATTGTTAGGCCACGGAGAAAATTCCATCTACACGATCGATATGGAGCTGCGTAATAAATATCAACATGAGTTTGAAATCATACCTATTATTGCAGATGTTCAGGACCGCAGTCGTATCTTTGAAGTGATGGAAGAACATGCTCCGGATGTTGTCTATCATGCAGCAGCACACAAGCATGTGCCTCTCATGGAGTATAACCCGAAAGAAGCAGTGAAGAACAATGTAATCGGAACAAAGAATGTCGCTGAAGCAGCGGACACATTCGGCGTAGATACGTTTGTCTTGGTATCCACTGATAAGGCGGTTAACCCAACCAATGTTATGGGATCAACGAAGCGTATTGCGGAGATGGTCATCCAGCACCTGGATAAAGAAAGCCGGACGAACTTTGTAGCCGTCCGTTTCGGAAACGTACTGGGAAGCCGAGGAAGTGTCATCCCGCTATTCAAAAAGCAAATCCAGGCAGGCGGGCCGGTAACGGTTACCCATCCGGATATGACCCGTTATTTCATGACAATCCCGGAAGCTTCACGTCTTGTCATCCAGGCAGGAGCTCTTGCCCGTGGCGGAGAAATATTCGTCCTAGATATGGGGGAACCGGTGAAGATCGTTGATTTAGCGAAAAACTTGATACAACTTTCCGGTTATACAATAGAGGAAATTGGATTGAAATTCTCCGGTATCCGTCCTGGTGAGAAGATGTATGAAGAGCTGTTAGGCGAAAATGAAGTTCACAGTGAAGCGGTGTTTCCAAAGATCTTTATCGGTAAAACGGTTGAGTTTGATTATGAAAGAATCTATAACCTGGTTGAAAACCATGCAAGCTTTGAACCTCATTATTTAGCACAGTATGTGTTGGACTTGGCGAATAAACAAGAAACCTTATTAGTGAAAAGTGCGAACTAAGGAGTGGATGAAATGAAAAAGGTCAGAAAAGCAATTATCCCGGCGGCTGGATTAGGTACAAGATTCTTGCCGGCAACAAAGGCACAGCCAAAAGAGATGCTGCCGATTGTCGATAAACCTACCATTCAATACATCATCGAAGAAGCAGTATCTTCCGGTATCGAGGATATCATTATCGTAACCGGCCGGGGCAAAAGAGCGATCGAGGATCACTTCGATAAATCCTATGAGCTGGAAGAAACACTTGTAAAAAAAGAGAAGTTTGAGCAGCTTGAAGAAATTCAAGGAATTTCAAAGCTGGCGAATATACATTATATCCGCCAGAAAGAACCACTTGGACTGGGACATGCTATTGGATGTGCGAGTCGTTTCATCGGGGATGAGCCATTTGCTGTCTTGCTTGGAGATGATATCGTCAACTCACCTGATAAGCCAGGTCTTAAACAATTGATTGAAGTATATGAAAGATATAACTCTTCCGTTATCGGAGTACAAGAAGTGGCAGACGAAGATGTATCGAAATATGGTGTCATCTCAGTCGGCCGCGGGGAGATGGAACCGGGTGTGTTCGGAATCGATAACCTGGTTGAAAAGCCGAAGAGAGAAGAAGCCCCTTCTAACTATGCCATCATGGGACGATATGTCTTAAGACCGGAAATCTTTGAAGTGCTAGAAAACCTCCCTCCTGGAGCAGGCGGTGAAATCCAGTTGACAGATGCCATCAAGAAATTGAATGAGCAGCAGATGGTTGTTGGTTGTGAGTTTAAAGGTGAGCGTTATGATGTTGGGGATAAATTTGGGTTTATTAAGGCTACTGTCGAATTCGCACTTCAGCGTGAGGATTTGAAGGGGAATGTTTTGGCTTATTTGGAGGGTATTTTGCGTGAGGAGAAGGTTGGGCTTTAGTTTGTTAAAGGCTAGTTTTTTCCTTATTATATAGTTTTTTGGATATTGGGTTGTTTTTTCGAACAACCTCATGGATTTAATCTTTAAACATCTTGGTCTTTAACATTATTTCTATAAATTGTTGGAGGAGATCAAGGTATGAAGTGGTTAAAGAGAGTCATTTCTTTTGTTTCTAAGAAGCATGGATTCACTCTTATTGAGTTAATGGCTGTTGTTGTCATAATTGGAATTTTCAGTTCGATTGCAGTATTTCTTTGTTGGGGGTTATGGAGAAGACTGAGGGAGAAGATTGTGAAGCTAATCGGTTGCAGCTGGAAAATGAATACCATCAAGAATGGGTTATTAATGAGGTGGAGCATTCTGATTTGAGGTTCACCTCTTATTTTGTGAAGTTTAGTGAGGTGTGTCCTGTTATTGGAGATATTACTTATGTTGATGGGCATGTTGAATCTAGTGAGCATGAGGAAGGTGACTCTGGTGAGGAAGACGAGGAGGTAGAGTTCCGATTTTGTAGATGATTATTTAAAGGGACAGACAAGGTTGTGTTATTGATATACATCTAATTCCCTTTTGCTGATTGAATGTTGGTGGCAAGTCAGAATGCTTAAGAGATAGCATCTATATATTATATGGTTTTCATTGAGTAATCAACTAATTATACAATATATGTATATTATCTATTACTTATAATGGTTTTGAGGTTACTATGATTTAGATAAATAGATATAAAAACACTTGTTTGTGAATAAATGGATTTTGAAAACGTTGATTTGACGGTTTTTTTAGTGTGAATATTGCGACATAGGAAGAGTAGCGTTTCGGGAACTGAGAATTGCGCTTAGAATGAACGCTAGAAACTTTGTGAGACAAGGATATGAGGGGGCATTTAGAATTATAGATTGATTGAATAGATATTACGAGCTGGCTATCAGTAGTAGATAACAATTTTAGTGGTTTAGTAGTTGGTTAGAAGGAAGATCTTCTAAATAAGTCCTAATCTACTAAAATATTAACTTAACTAGGGAAGGAAGTCTAGAAAATGGAATCGACAAAAGTGAAAGAAAGAATATTCCTCTCTTCACCACATATGAGTGATGAAGGTTACGAAATGCAATATGTTAAGGAAGCTTTTGATACAAACTGGATTGCTCCCCTTGGTGAAAACGTAAATGGATTTGAAAGAGAGCTTGCTGAGAAGGTTGGCTCTAAATCTGCAGCAGCACTTTCATCTGGAACAGCTGCTATTCACCTAGCTCTTAAAGCTGCGGGAGTAGGGGAAGGGGATATTGTGTTCTGCCCTACACTTACTTTTTCTGCTACTGCAAATCCAATCATCTATCAAAACGCAGTTCCTGTTTTTATAGATAGTGATTATGAAACTTGGAATATGAGTCCGAAAGCATTGGAAGAAGCGATTGAAAAGTATCCAGAAGTGAAGGCAGTTATTGTCGTTCATTTATATGGTCTATCCGCAGATATGGATAGGATAATGGAAATTTGTAAGAAGCATAATGTTGCGGTAATTGAAGATGCGGCTGAGTCTCTGGGTACTTACTATAAAGGTAAGCATACTGGAACTTTCGGTGACTATGGCATCTTCTCTTTTAATGGAAACAAAATTATTACAACTTCTGGGGGCGGAATGCTTGTTTCTAATAATGAAGAAAGAATTGCTAAGGCGAGATTTTGGGCCACTCAATCTCGTGACCAAGCTAGGCATTATCAACATAGTGAATTAGGGTTTAATTATCGAATGAGTAATGTTGTGGCTGGGATTGGTAGAGGTCAGCTAAAAGTGTTAGACCAAAGAGTTGCCAAGAAGAACTACATTTTTGAGTTCTATAAAAGAGAGCTTGGTGACCTTGATGGTGTTGAATTCATGCCTAGTAATGATTGGGATAAACCAAACTATTGGCTAAGCTCGATGACTTTGACAGGCAAGATAAGGCCAATCGACATTATGGATTCTCTTGAAGAAGAGAATATTGAATCAAGACCAGTGTGGAAGCCAATGCATATGCAGCCGTTTTTTGCGAAGTATGACTTTGTTGGTATGGGTGTTTCCGAGAAGTTATTCGAGAATGGTGTGTGTTTGCCTTCGGATACGAAAATGACGGATGAGGACTTAGAAAGAGTCGTAAAAAATATCAAAGGGTTGTGGTTAGAATAATGAAGATTTCCAAAGGTGGTATTTATAGAAGGTTATTAAAAAGACCGATGGATTTTATCCTATCATTAATTGCTATCTTTATCCTAAGCCCGGTATTGTTAGTAGTTGCTGTTCTGGTTAGGGCAAAGCTCGGAAGTCCTATTATATTTAAGCAACAAAGGCCGGGTTTGAATGAGAAGATTTTTACAATGTATAAGTTTCGGACGATGACAGATGAGAAAGATGAAAACGGTGATTTACTTCCCGATAGTGTTAGGTTGACTAAGTTTGGAAAGTTACTACGTGCTACTTCATTAGATGAGTTACCAGAACTATTTAATATTTTAAAAGGTGATATGTCTATAGTTGGGCCTAGACCTCAACTTGTAAAAGATATGGTATTTATGACACAAGAACAAAAAAAGCGACATGATGTGTTGCCAGGACTCACTGGTTGGGCTCAAGTTAATGGTCGGAATTGTGTTACATGGGAAGAAAAATTATCGTTAGACCATGAATATGTCCAAAATATCACTTTTATACATGATTGGAAAATCATTTTTTTAACAATTACAAAAGTCTTCATTAGAGATGGTATTAGTGCGGAAGGAATGGACACGGCTGAAGATTTTGGTGATTATCTTCTTAGAGAAAAAAAGATAAGTGAAGAAGAATATTTTTCTGGTATGGAAGAAAGCAAACAATTGCAAACAGGTAGTTAATTTTTATACTGCAGGAGGATGAAATGGCTTTCAAAAAAGAAAACGTTAGTATGGTAGATACAAAGTTTTCTGTATCAATGTGTGTTTATAAATACGATAATTCTGAGCATTTTAAAGAAGCTTTAGAAAGTGTTATAGATCAGACTAGAATACCTGATGAAATTGTATTGGTTGTTGATGGCCCAGTCCCAAATACTACAAATGAAGTAATAGAAAAGTATGAAAACATACCATTTTTTAAAGTAATCAGGCTGTCAGAAAATGTAGGGCATGGTGAGGCTCGTAGAATTGGTTTGGAAAACTGCACCAATGATTTAATTGCTTTAATGGATGCAGATGACATTAGTGTGCCGGATAGATTTGAAAAGCAGATCAAATGTTTTGAAAGTAATCAGAACGTTAGCATCATTGGTGGTAACATAAAAGAATTTATTAATTCTGTCGAAAACATTGTGGGCATTAGAGAAGTGCCACAGAATGATGAAGAAATTAAGCAGTATCTGAAAAAAAGATGTCCTTTCAATCAAATGACGGTTATGTTTAAGGGATCCGAAGTGAAAAAGGCTGGGGGATATAAAGACTGGTACCACAATGAGGATTATTATCTCTGGATTAGAATGTATCAGAGTGGTGCTGTTTTTATGAATTTAGAAGAGCCCTTAGTCTTAGTAAGAGTTGGAAGAGAAATGTATAGTCGCCGCGGTGGTTGGAAGTATTTTAAAAGTGAAGCTAAACTTCAAAGGTATATGTTCAATAGTGGAATTACTACTTTTGTTACTTTTGTTAAAAACGTATTGATCAGACTGATTCTTCAGGTATTAATGCCCAATAGATTAAGAGGATTTATCTTCAAGAAATTTGCGAGAAAGAGTGAATATAAAAATAATAATTTAAGGAGTGTATGAAATGGAAAAAAAATATAATGTGGGCTATACAGCAGGTGTATATGATTTATTTCATAATGGCCATTTGAATTTATTGAAAAGAGCAAAGGAGCAATGTGATTATTTAATCGTAGCAGTTAGTACGGATGAACTTGTAATGAAATATAAGAATAAAACACCCATTATTCCTTATGAAGAACGTAAAGCAATCGTTGAATCTATTAAGTATGTTGATGAAGTTGTTCCGCAGGTAAATAGAGATAAAATAGAAGCCTATAAGAAATATAATTTTGACGTAATGTTCGTAGGGGATGATTGGAAGGGCAGCGATGTCTTCGAAAAAGTGGATAATTTTATGCGTGAACGCGGTGGATGTGTTGAATTTTTACCATATACCCAGAATGTATCTTCAACTATATTAAGAGATGTTTTGAATAAGATTTATAATGGAGAAAAAGAAAATGTTCGTGTATAAACAATGGGAATATTTTTGTGAGAAGTTAAGCGACAATGGAATAAATAGTGTAACTGCTGCATCTGTGCTGAAAACTAAACAGGAAAATCCCTTTTTAATACTAAAACATGATGTGGAAACCAATCCCTCTAAAGCATTAAAGTTGGCACAAATTGAAAGTAAGTATTCACATCAAGGATCGTATTATGTTCAAGCTTATTTACTTGAAAATAAAAAGAATGTAGATATTTTAAAAAAGATTCAAAGTTTGGGCCACGAAGTTTCTTATCATCATGATGTAATGGATAGTAATAAAGGGGACATAAAAAAAGCGCAACAAGAGTTTCAAACATATGTAGATCTTTTTGAAAAACACGGATTTTCCATAGAAACTGTCTGTCAACATGGGAATCCTGTTATCGAGAGAGAAGGATATTCATCAAATCGTGACTTTTTCAGAGATAAATTAGTGGCACAAACTTATAAATACATTTCCGAAATTATGGTAGATTTTAAGAATAGAATAAATATTAATTACAAATATATTTCTGATGCCGGATATGGCTGGAAAATAATATTTGATCCTGAGAATAATGATGTGGTGAAGAGTGATGACAAGAATACATCACTAGGAGACCTAAATAGAGTCTACGATGTAATTACTAGTGGTGACTCAGTTATAGTCAGCACACACCCACACAGGTGGAATAGTAATGAGGTAAGTGCCCAAATAAAAGATACAGTTTTTAAGATAATAAAGAATATAGCCAAATTAATGTTAAAGGTTCCTTTAATGAAGAGATTAATGGGTAGATTTTATTACTTAGCAAAGAAGATATAATATTTTATATAGGTTAACTTCTTTAAAGTATGAATAAAGGAATGACAATATGAATCAGCAAACAATAAAAGATGTTCAAAATAAAATATTAGAAACCATGAAATTTATTGATAAGGTATGCCGCGAAAATAATATTGAATATTATATTATGGGTGGAACCGCTCTAGGAGCTGTTAGACACGGGGGGTTTATTCCATGGGATGACGATCTTGACATATTTATGACACCTAATAATTATGAGAAATTCAAGGCCGTGTTTAATCGGAAAAATAGTGATAAGTTTGTACTACAGGAATGGAAAATTGTTAACGACTATCTAGAATATGCAAAAGTCCGAATGAATGGTACAACATTCATTGAAGAAGTTTATAAAGACCGTAAAGATATGCACCATGGGATTTATGTTGATATAATGATTCTTCATAAATGTCCTAATAATAAGTCAATACAGAAGGCGATTTATTATGCATCTAAATATGTAACACTAGTTGCACTTTCACAAAGAAATTGGAAACCTAAAAATCTAAAACAGAAAGTAGCTTTAAAGTTATTAAGTGTATTGCCCAATAAATTTATTTCAAAACAATGTTATAAACTAATTTACAAGTATAATAGTTTAAACAAAAACTTCGCATATTGTTATTTCATTACTAAGGCTAATTTTAAACAAGGTATCTTTGATCGGAGTATGTTTCAACATACAATTGATGTTCCCTTTGAAGATACTGTTTTAATGGGGCCAACTTGTATAAAAAATTATCTTGAATTCAGATATGGTAATTACATGAAATTACCATCAATAGAGGAACAAAAATCAGCAGTTCATGCGGAAATCTACAATACCGAGATAGGGTTTAAAGAATATCTATAATAGGATAGAAGTGCTTTGCTAGTAGGTGAGGGAGTATAAAAATGAAAAAAGTTTATGTAGCAAATAAATCTAGAGGTTTCTTAACAAGGTTGTTTAATACGAAGTTTGATAATATTCATTTTATAAATGAAAATAGAAAAGTGTATGATACAAAATCTAACTTAAGAATAATCTTATTTGAAATAGTTAAATCTAGACTAGCAGATCATCTAGGAGTTATACAAAGAATAAAAGCAAATAACGAAAATGCAAATTTTGCATTTAGTTATAATAGATTCTTGGAATCAGATAATAAATACGTAATATACTTGGAAAACCCCTTGGCCTTAGTCCATTATTCTACAGGCAGAAATAAAACATTATTAGGAAGAGCGAAATTAAAAAAGTATTTAAATGACCCTAATTTAATGTCTATTGTATGTTTGTCAAAAGCATGTTATGAAACATTACATTCTTTTTACGAGATACCTTCACAAGTCAATATTGAACAGATTTATCCATTAATAGAAAGTAACGAATTGGTAAGTACCGAAAAAATTCATTTGAAAAGTCATAATAGTGATATTCAATGTTTATATATATCATCTAATTTTAACCTTAAAGGTGGTAAGGATATTATAGATTGCTTTAAAAGATTAAAAAATCAAGGGAAAAATAATATTAAATTGAAAATTATCACTCAGAAAGAGTCGCTAGATGATAGTGTGAAAAATGAGATAAATCAAAACAAGAATATAAGCTTATTCGATTTTAATTTTAATAAAGAAGAATTGAATGAAATTTATAGCGAGTCTTGTATTTTGCTTAATCCTAGTAGGCAGGACAGTTTTTCTCTTGTAGTATTAGAGGCAATGAAAGCCGGAAATACAATACTTACTACAGATTTATATGCAATACCAGAAATGGTATCGAATGACTATAATGGGTATCTTACGTCTCCGAAGTTCAGATACTTTAACTATGATAATTTGCCAAATCTTGAAGTGTGGAGAAATCGAAAAGGTACAATTCACTCGGATTATATTGATGATAATATTGTGAACTTTTTATATGAGAAGCTAAGCTATTTAGAAAATAATAGAAATGAATTAGAGAGGTTATCACTAAATTCATATGAAAAGGCCAATAGTGGTAAGTTCAGTGAAGAATATATAAAAGAAAAGTGGAACGGAATCTTTAATGATATTCAGTAGGCCTTTTACTTTCCAAGCAAGGTTTAAGTCCTAAGTAGAATTTGAGGAGAAAATATGATAGGAATAGTAATTTTGAATTATATAAATTGGGATGAAACTACTAGATGTATTAATAGTATCTTTAGTAATGAGACAAAGTGTAAATATCATATTTATGTTGTTGATAATGCATCACCCGTAGGTCCAACAGATGAAGTAAATCAACTGTTAAATGATCCTAGAATTACATTTATCCAAAAGAAGATCAATGATGGATATTCAGCTGGAAACAATGTTGGGATTAAACAAGCTATTAAGGATGGCTGTAAAGAAGTACTTATATCAAACAGTGATATATTATTCGAAAAAGATAGTATATATCAAATGTGGAAGTTCTTAAACGAAAATAACTCAGTAGGAATTGTAGGACCTAAGATATATTTACCAGATGGAAATTTACAAATGATTAATATGGGTGTCAAAACGGGATTAAAAGAAAAATATATGTACCTGCTGAGAAAAACAATTTTTTATCCATTCGTTAAGGAATTTGTTAGAAAGTTCTGCGCTCTAGATCAGGATTTAACTAAACCGTTTGAAGTGCATTCGGTATCTGGATGTTGCTTTATGATGAGTGAAAGTTGCGTTAAGGAAATTACTCCTTTTGATGAAAATACATTTCTTTATCAAGAAGAATTAATTATTGGAATTAGAATGGAAGAAAAAGGATATAAAACAATTTATTTGCCTGATAGTCAAATAGTACATGCACATGGACAAAGTACTAAACATATAAAGGCATTCTCATACACTTGTTTAGTTCAAAGTGAAATATACTACTTTAAATACTATATAAAATCTTCCATAATAGCTTTGATTCCTTTGCTTTTAATAAGAGCAGCAAAATATTTTAGCTTTTCTATTAAGGATAATGATTTTCGAAAAAATACGGGTAACTTTTTTTTAAAGACCTTATCAACTCTTATTAGGAAATATTAAATTAGTATTCTGACTTTATTGTTTTGAAAATTTATAAACTTTTTCGATAGGTCTGAGGGAGAGTAATATGTTTCTATTATTTCTTATGGTAAGTGTTTCTTGCTATTTTATTAGCAGGAAAATTTATAAATATAAGGCTAATCCAATAACTATCTATTTAAGTGTTTGGATACTAAGTGTATCACTTCATCAAAGTAAATTAATTTATTTTAATGATTTATCAATTACTACTTGGATTGTTATTATATCTGCACAGTTAATATTTGTAACTGGTTGTTTATTTGGGGCTATTTTACCTAAAAAAAAGGTAAGTAAAGAAAGTATTAGTATAAAAAATTTAAATAAACAGAGAAAATTATTAAAAAAATATATTATAATCTCTTCGCTAATATCGGCCATTGGAATAATTCCAAAACTATTATTTGTTGTACAAACATATGGATTGAGTCTATTTGGAAATATAAGTCAAGTTTACACTGACTCGATAACTGGACAAATGGAATATGATAGTGGATTAAATACCGGAGGATTTATTTTTATCGCATTAGTATTTAGTGGAATATATTTATATAAATATAGATTCGAAAAGGTACTAATATTTCCAGTAATATTATTAATTCTAAGTCAATTGACCTCAGGTTCAAGGGGAATTCTTATAGCTGGAGCTTTATTGTTTATCTCTCCGCTAGTTTTTGGGTTTGATAAATGGAAAAAAAGTAATTTAGTAAAAAAGATTCATGTTAACAGAACTAAAGTATTAGGTTTGCTTTTAATTTCTGTTCTTTTTTTAATCACTTGGAGTAGATCTGCAAACGGTGACTTATCTCTACCATATGCTAGTGAGTTTATGAAATCACTAAATAGTAGCAATAAAACGATATACAGTATAGTTTTTTATTTTAGTGCTCCTATAGCTGTATTGAATGAATATTTACAAGACCCAATTCATAGTCATTGGGGGGCCGCAACTTTTAGGTTTTTTTATATGATGCTGGATCAGTTTGGGTTTGTAAACTATAATGTGAATTTTATTGGAGAGTACCTTTATAACACACCTATACCAACTAATGTATTAACGTATATTGGCGAGTTGATATATGATTTCAATTATGGTGCTTATCTTGTGATATTCATTTTGGGATTCGTATTCGATGTGACATTTCGCACTGCCCGTGCAAAGGAAACTATATTTAGCCTACTTTTAGTTTCAGTTACTTTTTCATTAGTAGCTTTATCCTTTTTTGCATGGTTTTTGAGGCCATCGATATTTTGGAGTGTTTTGATAATTGGAGGAATTCTGGCTCTAATAGCTGATCGGTCTAATTTAATAGAAGAAAAAAAATATTAGAAGGATTTAATTCATAATTTTACTAAGAGTTGTTAGATTATTGTTAATACAATTTAAATATTTAAGAATTAATCTTACAACTTATTTCAATACTTTTATTATATAAGTTGTAAATGACGGGGAATTAGAGATGAATACAAAGTTTATTGGTTTTGTAAAAAATTTTTCATATGCCCTATCATCTAATCTTATTTCAATGATTATTTCTGCGATAGTGATTCTAATTGTTCCAAAGTTGATTGGAGTAGAGGAATACGGATATTGGCAATTATACTTATTCTATGCATCTTATGTTGGTTTTTTACACTTTGGATGGAATGATGGGATATATTTAAGATATGGTGGTATTGATTATAAAAAGTTAAATAAAGAATTGTTTTTCTCGCAGTTTTGGATGCTGGTAGTTGTACAAGTTTTAATAGGATTAATACTAATTATTACTTCAACCTTGCTTTTTACTGATGGGAATAAGTTATTTATTGTAGAAATGACGGCAATTTGCATGCTGATAGTTAATGTAAGATTAATGTCCATATATATTTTGCAAGCGACAAATAGAATAAAAGAGTATGCCCATATAACAATTATGGAAAAGGTTCTTTATTGTATTCTAATTCTTTTATTTTTATTGGGTGGAGTAAGGCAGTTTCAAATATTAATTATTGCCGATTTACTTGGAAAACTAATTTCACTGGGATACTCAGTTTACTGCATTAAAGATATAGTATTTAATCGTGTAAATACTTTCTATTTTAGTATTAAAGAGGCTGCGAAAAACATTAGCGTAGGTATAAAATTAATGTTTTCAAATATAGCTAGTATGTTTATCGTGGGTGTGGTGCGTTTTGGTATTGAACGAACTTGGGATGTTGCAACTTTTGGTAAAGTATCATTGACATTGAGTATCTCAAACTTAATGATTACTTTAATCAATGCAGTTGGCATTATTCTGTTCCCTATTTTAAGACGTACTAATAAGGATAACCTTCCAAGTATATATTCATCCATGAGAACTATTTTAATGGTTGTACTTCTTGGAATACTAGTTGTTTACTATCCATTAAAGGAAATACTACAAATATGGTTACCACAATATGCCGATAGTTTAATATATATGGCTCTTCTCTTTCCGATGTGTGTTTATGAAGGAAAGATGGCATTGCTGATCAATACTTATTTAAAAACATTACGCAAAGAGAAATTGATGCTTACTATTAATGTAGTTTCAGTACTGTTGAGTATCATGCTTACCACTTTGATGACTCTTGTCTTTAAGAATCTTTTATTAACGATTATGTCTATTGTAGTACTTTTGGCATTTCGATCCGCTTTGGCAGAAGTATTTATATCAAGAATACTTAAAATATCAGTGTATAAAGATATATTTCTTGAAATGTTAATGTCAACATTATTTATTCTAATAAGTTGGTTTATAAATTCATGGATTGGCGTAGTCTTTTATTTATTTGTTTATGGTGTTTATCTTTTAGTTAAGAGGAGAGAGATTATAAGAACTTTTAATAACGTGAAACATTTAGTAAAAAGATAATCTAGATTTATTAATACTTTCAGAAAGGGGATAATTCATATTGAAAGGTATTATTTTAGCTGGGGGTAGTGGAACTCGCTTATACCCTTTAACAATGGTAACAAGTAAACAATTACTACCAATATACGATAAACCGATGATTTATTATCCGTTATCAACGTTGATGCTCGCAGGAATACAAGATATATTAATTATTTCAACTCCAGAAGATACGCCACGTTTTGAAGCTTTGTTGGGCAATGGTTCGCAATTTGGATTGAATTTAGAATATAAAGTACAGCCGAGCCCGGATGGATTAGCTCAGGCTTTTTTAATTGGTGAAGATTTTATTGGTGAAGATTCTGTTGCTATGATATTAGGAGACAATATCTATTATGGAAGTGGCATGAGGAAAATCCTTCAACGTGCAGCAAACAAAGTATCTGGAGCAACTGTTTTTGGCTATCATGTACAAGATCCTGAACGTTTCGGAATTGTAGAATTTGATGCAGAAGGCAAAGTAATTAGTGTAGAAGAAAAGCCTAAAGTTCCGAAATCAAATTATGCTATTACTGGTCTCTATTTTTATGATAACCGTGTTGTAGAGATTGCCAAAGGAGTTAAACCCTCTGAACGTGGTGAATTAGAAATTACATCAGTTAATGAAGCCTATTTAAATACTGGAGATCTTGAAGTTGAACTTTTAGGTCGAGGATATACATGGCTGGATACTGGTACTCATCAAAGCTTAGTTTCAGCAACTAACTTTGTTAAGACTGTAGAAGAGCATCAAGGGATTAAAATTGCTGCACCTGAAGAAATTGCTTATATTAATGGATGGATTGGGAAGGAGCAGTTAATTGAATCTGGTGAATTGTTTTCTAAAACGGGGTACGGTCAATATTTATTAAAAGTTGCAAATGGAGAAATAAAGTACTAATTGTAAGAGGTGAAGTATGAAGGTTATTGAAACGAATTTAGAGGGTGTATTAGTTATAGAACCAAAGGTATTTGGGGACCATCGAGGTTGGTTTATGGAAACATACAGTGATGCAAAGTTTTCTGAGGCTGGAATTGATTTAAACTTTGTCCAAGATAACCAATCTTTTTCTGCGGCTAAAGGTACATTAAGAGGACTACATTATCAGTTAAATCCTAAAGCACAGACAAAATTAGTACGTTGTACACAAGGGTCAATCTTTGATGTTGCTGTCGATATTCGAAAAGGTAGTCCTACTTTTGGGAAATGGTTCGGAATTGAATTATCTGCAGAAAATAAAAAGCAATTATTAGTACCAAAAGGGTTTGCACATGCTTTCATGACTTTAACAGATGATGTTGAGGTACAGTATAAAGTGGACGAGCTTTACTCACCCGAAAATGATCGAGGTATTATCTGGAATGATCCTGAAATTGGGATTGATTGGCCATTTGATATAACACCTATTCTTTCAGAAAAAGATCAAAAAGTACCTCTGTTAAAAGATACTGAAAATAATTTTAATTACGGAGAGTAGGTTATTATGAAAGTTTTAGTAACTGGTTACACAGGCCAACTTGGTCATGATGTTGTACGTGAAGGTAAACAGCGCGGAATAAATATCACAGGAATTGGAAGAGGTTATTTAGACATTACTAATGAATTAGAAGTATATCAATATGTCCAAAAAACAAATCCTGATGTAATCATCCATTGTGCAGCATATACAGCGGTTGATAAAGCTGAAGATGACAAAGAAACATGCTGGAATGTAAATGTATTAGGTACAAAATTTCTTGCTATATCAGCTAAGAAAGTTAATGCAAAATTAATGTATATAAGTACTGATTATGTTTTTGATGGTAAAGGAGAAGAGCCCTTTAAAGAAGCTGATAAACCTGATCCAGTAGGCTATTATGGTATAACGAAATATGAGGGAGAAAAGATTGTAAGAGATTTACTTGAAGAGTATTTTATCGTTCGTATTTCATGGGTATTCGGAATCAATGGACATAATTTTATAAAAACCATGCTTCGATTATCTGAAACTCGTAACGAGTTAAATGTTGTTGGAGATCAATTTGGTTCACCAACGTATACATTTCATTTAGCACGGTTAATAATCGATATGATACAAACTAAAAAATATGGAATCTATCACGCATCAAACGAAGGCTTTTGTACATGGGCAGAGTTTGCTACAGAAATATTCCAACAAGCCAATAAGAACGTTAAGGTAAACGCTATCTCAACTGAAGAATATCCAACACGAGCTGTTAGACCAAAAAACTCACGGATGTCAAAGCAAAAGCTAATTGACAATGGCTTTGAGCCATTACCAAAGTGGCAGGATGCCTTAAAACATTATTTAAATGAATTAGCACAAGAGGTGAAATAAGTGGCACGAAAAAAAATTCTTGTTACAGGTGGTGCCGGGTTTATCGGCGGTAACTTTGTTCAATACATGGTGGACAAGTATCCTCACTATGACATTTATAATTTAGATTTATTAACCTATGCTGGGGATTTAACAAAGCACAAACATATTGAAACAAAAGACAATTATCACTTTGTTAAAGCGGACATTGCTGATCGTGAAACAATTGTGGGACTTTTTGAAAAGGAAAAATTTGACTATGTTGTTCATTTTGCTGCAGAAAGCCATGTTGACCGTTCCATTACGGATCCAGGGATCTTTGTGCAAACCAATATAGTCGGGACACAAGTGTTATTAGATGCCTCAAGAGCAGTTGATATTACAAAATTTATTCACGTATCAACAGATGAAGTTTATGGTGAGTTAGATTTTGACCCTGCAACGTTTTTCACAGAAGAAACACCGGTACAGCCTAATAGCCCTTATAGTGCAAGTAAAGCATCATCAGATTTATTAGTACGTGCGTATAATGAAACTTATGGCCTACCAGTAAATATAACACGCTGTTCGAATAATTATGGGCCATATCATTTTCCTGAAAAATTGATTCCTTTAACAATTTCACGTGTTCTAAATGAGCAAAAGGTACCTGTTTATGGAGATGGGAAAAACATTCGTGATTGGTTACATGTAATTGATCACTGTGCAGCGATTGATTTAGTACTACATGAAGGTGTAAATGGTGAAGTTTATAACGTAGGTGGTCATAATGAACGGACCAACTTAGAAGTAGTTAAAACTATAATAAAAACTTTAGGTAAATCCGAAGAGTTAATTGAATTTGTTAAAGATCGACTAGGCCACGATAAACGATATGCTATAGATCCTACGAAACTAGAAAAATTGGGTTGGAAACCTACTTACACATTTGATACTGGAATTGCTCAAACTATTCAATGGTATCTTGATAACAAAGAATGGTGGGAGAAAATTATTAGTGGCGAATATCAAAATTACTTTGAAAATCAATATTCATTAGAAGATTAAATGGAGGTGATGAGCAGTATGAGTAATCAACTATCCAATTTTAAAGGGAAGTTTAAAACTGAAGAACTTAAAATTTATGAAACAGAGTATTGGCTATGGTCTTTGAGACCGCATCAATCTACTTTAGGTGCTGGGATTCTTTCATTGAAAAGAGAATGTCTAACATTTGGTGAATTAAAGCAGGAAGAGTTTACCGATCTGAATAACGTAATTAAAGTTATTGAAAGTACAATGAAGCAATTATTAAGATATGATATTATGAATTATTTAATGCTTATGATGGTTGATAAACAAGTGCATTATCATGTAATACCACGATATGAAAGTGAAACTGAATTATTTGGCGAGGTTTGGAAAGATAACACATGGCCAGGCATCCCTAATTTATCAGGTGACGATTTAGAACTAGATAAACTAATTGAAATTTCATCTTATATTAAGGATAACTTAAAAACATGTAACTGATTAATATTGCTTTATGCTATGCCGGTGCTTCGAAAGTAAGGTGGAACTAGACTGGACAAAAAACTGGTTTTTTAGAGCTTTGCCAGGAAACATGCCGGCTTGAGAAGAATTTTAGAAATCAAAAGAATTAGTGAGTTAATGCAAGTTACCCGCCGGGCTTAATGGCTCGGCGGATATATTTGCCATGCTCATTTTTTTGGCTCTATTATATTTGGACTTCAGTCAAGAAAGTGGACAGTTAAAAAAGCTATATTTTTATGCAAATATAGCTACCGCACTTGTGACCATCAAGTAGAATGATACAATTTTTGCTGATTAATTTGTGATTACGGCCAGTGAAATGTACCACCAATGACATTCTATTTACCACCAAGTGACAAGAAATATACTAGTAAATGACAAGCTGCTTGCTTACACCACTATCCCTTCTGTATAATCATTGAGCTCACCTTCAGGTCTGCCATTATTATTTAGGAGGTATTTTTGTATGATTCATTATCGAAAGATATTGGAATCACATGATGAAGGCATCGGAAACGTAATCAAAGCGACCAGCTTTACAATAAAACTCAAATGATTACATTAATCTTTTTGCCGTTTACCCTGGTCACAGGATTTTTTGGCATGAATAACGATTTTGTTAAATTCTTTAAACATCCCGTCTACTTAATTGCTTTTGCTATTATGTTTTATTGGATTACAAAGTATTTACTGGATAAGAAATTCAAATAGTTATGGAACCGGCTAGTAAACTGGTATCTTTTTAGAAGAGGGGAAAGAAAGAAGAAATTGATTATTGCAGTGAAAATGAGCCACTTATGCGGAGTTTTGAGCCAGTCATTGCGGAGGAAAGAGCCACCCTTTGCGGAATGCAGGGCCACTATTATACTGGAGGCTTTTTTATGGTTAATTACCGAAAGATTCTGGAAATTCGCTTTGAAGAAGTCAGTCAAAGAACGATTAGTTCTAGCACTGGGCACTCAAGGAATACAGTTTCAGATGTCATTCAACGTGCCAAAAAACTTGGCGTAGAAAGCTTGAATGACACCATGACCAACACCATGGCTAGAAGCATTTCTCTTCCCAGAGAAACAGGCTGTTGAGAAAGGGTACTTTACAATTGATTGGGAAAGAGTGCATAAGGAACTACAAAAGAAGAATGTGACCCTGTCTCTATTGCATCACGAGTATTTGACAGAGGCACGTGAAGGTGGAAAGAAAAGCCCCCCAATGCCTATTGATTACAGCCAAGAGATTTTACCACCCTTGCCATCTTTTTTTACCACTCTTCGCCAAGGAATTTACCAGGCTACGCCAACGTATTTACCAGTACATAAAAAAGCCCTACAGATTAACATTCTAGTAATTCAGGGAGGTGGACCTTTTTTTGCGTTTTATGGGGTGAAAATCGCTCTAAAAATGAAACGAGAAATTATTAGGTGAAGGGGAAGAAAAACCGCTCTATATAGATAGCAATACCGTATATTTTAATCTATATTTTGCGTATTTTTATCCACACGTCCTCACGTCGGCAACAGGAAGTTACTCATATTTTAGAAAGAATCCCTATACACAATCCGATATTAGAAAGAGCTGCCACTAAAAACCCCCTGTCTCATTGAGGCTGGGGGTTTTTAGTGGCCATAACGCAACAGGAGAGTTTACTCCAACGGTTCAAGCTTTAATTTCCGGTCTTCCATTAAGACCTTGAAAATACCTTCATCCACATCATCAGGTATAAAGGGAGAGAGACATTGGCTGCCGTCGTTTCCGATCAAAACGAGGTAGTCAGCTTTTTCTAATTCTGAATTGAACAGATTCGCTTCCTCTGAGTTCTCGCACTTCGTGATGACTTTGTAGTTTTGGGAGAGCTGCTCAAAGAGTGCAATATAGGCCAGATACCCTCCATCTCCATCGCTTTCCGGGCTGTAATATAATATGTCCGGATTATTATGGTCGGTATCGATAATTTTTTTGACCGCCGGTTTGACTTTTAGCCGAATGGAGTCATTGATATCTGGTTTGCCTGCGACCGCTTCCACTTTTTCATAGGTTGGGTAGTAAATCAGTATGGCCAATAGAACAGCGAGCCCCGTTTTCAATCCTTTGTTGGACAGTTTGCTCCATTCAAGCAAAGCCGCCCCCAAACCTATCGCACCTATATAAATGACAATCGTAGTCAAATATCTGTAATAAGAAGCCAGCCTTGCTGCTTCATTTTCGGGCATCAAAAATAAATACATAAGATACAGTGAACCGATATAGGCAACGAACGTCATGTTGCAAAACAGAAAAGCATAGAAAAGCAGCTTGGAAGCTTTCTTGTTTACAAGCCAAAACACAATGAAGCTGATAATCAAAGCGGCATTGGTTACAGTGAAAATCAGGAAGATATGTGTATCTAAATTAATCAGCCGCTCCATCATTTTTGGAAATAAAGTTTCCACGAATCCTTCGCTTTTATTAGGAGATGTGACTTTGGAACCTGTAACAGCAAATTTATTATCTTCATAAGAAGCAGTATAGGATTTTTCCGTATACTTGAGCCATAAGTAATTAACGATTAGAGGTATTCCGAAAAGAATAGCAGATACTTTACCGAGAAATTTCCCCTTTTCCAAACTGACTTTTCTTCTTGTTACTTCATTTCGGATAATCAGGCCCAGGATTAACAGTGCATTAAAAGCGAAGAATAACTTTCCGCTATCCTTGATCAATATCAACAAAACCAGTACTGGCACGTTCACTAGCAGATTTTTTTTCCAGTCTTTCCGGTAAAAGTATGCAATGATGACAGAAGTGAAAGCGACCATTCCGAGAACCTTGTCGACAATTAGGTTATAAATGCTATACATTTCCAAAGAAACTAGGCCGATGACAATCAATAGAGTGAGCAGTATATAAGCTGGCTTTTTCCACGTTGTGTAGACAAAAAGCACAGCCAAACTAGCAGCCATTAGGAAGTTCTGCGCCATTATTGCATAACTTTCAGCGTATCCGGCAATCTCCAGGATAAAATAAATAAATACAGCTGTGCCTGGAGGGTAATTACGAAAAGAAATCACCGTGCTGTCATCCGGAAGACCATCCCTAAGGTACATTTCCTTAACAATCAAAGCCCAATGGCTGAAATTGTCATAGTGTGTGAAATAGACACCTTCAAGCCAGAACATGAAAATAGCGGTTGCACTAGCAAAGAAAAGGATGGCAGGTGAAAACAGGTCTTTCACATAAAATGTATACTTTCTTTTAAGATACATATACAGGAAGACAGGCCACACAAGCAAACCGGTATAATAAATGATTTTAACCGCGAGCGGCAAAACATTTAAAATACCGGCTATGAACAGTATGAATGTAATGGCTGAATATAGAAAAATCGGGATAAACGCACTGTGGATTTTAAGCCTTTGGTGTATGGCAAGACCTAATCCGCCAAGTGATAAGAAGAGGAGGAGAAAGTGAAACATGGCTGTCATATCAGTTCACCTGCCTCTTGTAATAGCGGTTTTTGAATACCCAATCCCTCTGAATTACATAGCTGATTAAAAATAGTATAGAGTCGAGTACAATTTTAATTGCGACTTCCCCGTTTCCGATGATTTGATAGACTGCATATACCAAAAAGGCAGACGCAAACATTTGGACGACGCTGAGAGAATAGTACTTGAGCATGGTATTGCGGGAATCCGACTTAAAGACAATATTTTTGTTAACCAGGTAATTGAACAGGGAAGATAGTACCCTTGCTGCTATTGTTGCTAATAGTATAAACTCAGCCGGATAGATTTCCTTGAACAAAATGGTAAACACCGTAAACAGTAGAATGTCCAACCCGAATGATAATAATGAGGAAGAGACAAATTTCAAAAATACTGAGTAAATCTTAATGGAATCCACTATAGGATTAAAATGAGACGACTCATTTTCTTCAATATAAATTGTTTCAATCGGTACCTCTTTAATAGAAGTGTTTTGATTTTTACACTCCAGAATCATATTCATCTCGTACTCATAACGCTCGCCTTTTACCCTTAACAGGCTTTCAAGCATATCATAAGGGACGCCGCGGAGACCTGTTTGAGTATCAGTGATGGAGATCCCCATAGTGAATTTAACAACAACCTTTGTCAGGTTGTTCCCGAAACGGCTTCGTGCCGGTATATCATCTCCTGAAAAATCTCTTACCCCAAGGACAAGATTTTCTGGTGATTCCTGTAGCTTGGCAGCTACTTTAATTATATCGTCTAAAGCGTGCTGACCATCAGCATCCACTGTTACTGTGCCATGATTTTCAAAATGTGTCCTGATATAATCAAATCCCGTTTTGAGTGCCCGTCCTTTACCTTGATTGACAGAATGCGAAATCACCGTCACTTCTTGCAGTGGTGAAATTGCATCAAATATTCTTCTTGTTTCAATCTTGCTTCCATCATTGATCACTACTATTTTTGAGAACTTTGCTTCAATAATTTCATGGATCAATTTCTCCAGTTTTTCATCTGGATTATAAGAAGGAATCAAGATTACTGTATTATCTCTGATGTTCATGTAGCTCCTCCTAAAAAATCAATAGCTCTAGTATATATCACTTTATCAGTATTTCAATCTTAAAGACCAAAAGTTTACAATTTTTTTGAAACAGGGCAATTGGGGTGGTTCTCAGTCTTATCCCTAAGATAATTGATGTTGTGGGTCAATAACTCTGCCTGACCTCAACCTGGTTGCCTGAAGTACCTTTAAGAACCCATTTAATTCGCTCCTCAAGTAAACTACATTTTACCTTTAAAAATCAATAGATACCAATTTTCTACCCGACAACTTAATCGCGTAAACTGCGCTCTCCCTCTTAAAAAGCTCCCATATACATTTTGGGATAGTGTCTTAACCATACGTTTGGTTAAGAGTTGAGATTCTTTTTTTCACCTCATCTTAATGGAGCTGGAATTCATAATAAGGTGCTAAGCAGTATCCCTAGATATAGATTGTCGTGAGGACAAAACAGGTTTGCCCGTGTGCCGCATCTAGTGGTCCTGAAATAGTTCCTTTTTGAGAACTACCTGTTGGACGGTTTACCCTTGAGGGAATGTATAACTAGATCCTGATACAATGCATAAAACCTTCCAATAAACATGAAATTTCTACATTTTTTTACAGATTTTTGGATTTTTTTATGTTATTCTTAAATAGTACTTATGAATTATTTGGTATATAAAAAATGAAAAAAGGAGGTAATGAAAATTTATTTACTTGATTTTGCAAAGCGATTAACGAAGAAGCAGAACATGGGAATCTTTATTTATCTCATTCTTAATACGATCCTTGTTATGGCAATTTTTGGAGATCCTTTGTTAGGCCTGACTATGTATGTTATTTCACTGGCTTTGGCGCTTTCACCTTTTGGGGAATGGATACTACGGGTACAGCAAGGGTGTAAACCTTTATCTCGTAAGGAACATAAAGAACGATTGATGCCGCTTTTTAACGAGGTCTATCAAAAAGCAAAAGAGGTTGATCCTTCTATTCCTGATGATGTGAAATTATTTATTAGTAATGATCGTGCTCCTAATGCCTTTGCTACAGGACGAAAGACGATTTGCCTGACAAAAGGGATCCTAGAATTCAGTGATGAAGAAATTAAAGCAACACTGGCACATGAATTTGGCCATTTGTCAGCAAAAGATACAGATTTCATCTTGGTTGTAACAGTGGGAAACATGATCGTTTCTGCCTTGTTTGTTATTTACCGCTTATTTGTTTACTTTGTGGGGGGGATGTTCAGGAATTCATTCGTAGTGGCGTTCTTCATTGATGTACTTCTCGTGGGGATGATGTGGTTATGGACGAAGTTTGGAACTCTCTTGGTGATGCATTCCAAAAGGCAGAATGAGTATGAAGCCGATGCATTTGCACACACGTGCGGATATGGCGAATTCTTAATCTATACCCTGGATCACTTGAATGATTATGATTTAGGTGCGACTAAAGGGCTGTGGGCTAACCTGGCGTCTACTCATCCAGACCCGGACCAGCGTATTGGTAAGTTACAAGAGTTAGATGATCAAGCAGCCTAAGAAGCTGCTCATGCATATGTTAAAGTAGTGTCTAAAATTTCAGGCAGCCCTAGGCTGTCTCTTTTTTTAATAGAATTCTGTTGACAATAGGAGTGATAGCATTGTCTGTACATTTTAATTTTGTGCAAGAGATCGATATCGATTTATTTGAACACTGTATGAATACAGAAAAGAGAGTGAAAACCCACCCAAGTGAGTCGGCTGTGAAGTTGAGGAAATGTGTGGAGTATTTTGTTACTTTACTATGCCGTCAACATAAGCTGATACCAACAGAACAAAAAGCACCTCCTGTAGCACAAATGATAGAGCTGGTTTTTCAAAACGGTCTAATCAATAAAAAAGATAGAGGACTTTTACATGCAATAAAGGACTTCGGTAATGGTGAAGCTCATGTTCAGTTCCGGTCTGAGAGCGGTGAGACCAGGAAAAGAGCTACAGTTGATAAAGCTGTATATAATTTGAAGTATTTGTTTTATGTACTGGAGAGATATGCTGGAAAACACAATCTTTCACTGCCTCAAAAAGAGTTTAATAGAGATTCACTGCCTATTCTCGATGTGCAGCCTGCCGATACTATTAAGTTAAATCCAAATGAAGCTTGTGAGAACAAATGGTATGGAACTATAACGGACTCTCAAACGAATTTGTCTATGACCTGTATAATTCGCGAATTCCGAAAGGATAATTTTGATAAAGGGGAACATTTTAAAATAAGGGACATGTTAGCGATAAAGAGGAGGTGGATGGCCGAGCCTTCACCAATGAATATTGTTAATTACCATCCTGTAGTTGTCGAAGAGGAAAATGACTATTTTTATACATGTTATAAAGTGAATAAAAATACAAAGACACTGCTCGATATTAATGTCGGAGAGTTAAGTAATCTGGAACGTTTGGAAATACTTTTAGGTATTGCAGAGGGAATAAAACAATTGCATATCGGAGAGGACCCTATTTTCCACCGTTTTTTAAGACCTGAAAGCATCTTTATTCATAAAGACTATAACGGAAAATATGTTTCTAAAATTGGTAATTTTGAATTTGCAAAACTTTATGATCCATCCGGGGCAACGGTTGTATCCCGTGTTTTAAGTGTGGATGATGTGTATAGTGCTCCAGATATTAAATCTACAAGAAACACACAACAGGATTGGCATACTTATGATCTATATTCCTTTGGGGTGCTCATCCTCTATGTATTTGCTGCTAAATCATTGAAAGTCCCTATTGCACAGATCAAACATCTGAAAAAAGAGGGATTATCAGAAGAGATGCAGAGAATGACCAAAGATCTTATTAATCCAAATCCTCAAAGGCGGCCTTCTGTAGAAACAGTAATCGAAACGATCGGAAAGGAAAAGATGCAATATGCATGATCTTCAGTTTACCAAGACGCACCAGTATCGGTTTCTAAAGACAATCTACCAGAAAGATGACAATACCTCTGCTTTTTTCGAAGCGTTCGACGAGACAGAAAAACGCAGGGTCGGAATTAAACGAGTAAAGACAGAAAGAAAACACCTGAACGCCACAAAAAGTGAAGCGAATATGATTTATCAGGTTAGCTCCATGACCACAAATATTCCTGCGGTATACCACACATATTATGATCAGGATAGTGAATTTTTCTACATGGTGATGCAATATATTGAAGGCGGAAAAACGTTAAGAGACTATATAAAAGTACATAAACAGCTTCGCCAGCATATCCAGATTATGATTCAATTATGTGATATTCTCATTCCCCTGCACAAAAAGCGTATTCAGCACAGAGATTTAAAACCGGAAAATATATTGGTTAAAGGTAGAGATGTCTATCTAATTGACTATAATTTGACGGCAAGAGTTCCATTCAAAGGAGAGGGAACGGAATATTACCAGGCACCGGAACAAGGCAGCTATGTAGAAAGAATCGGCAGCGACCGAACTGATCTATTTTCATTGGGTGTACTGCTCTATGAGCTGGGAACAGGAGAGACTCCGCAAGTCGGAAATCATTACAATATTCCATATGAAGGGCAAGCTTGGGAAGACTTTGTGAACCCTAAAGAGATTAATGGAGAGATTCCGGACAAGCTTAATGAAATCATTAAAAAGTGCATGAAATATAACCCTGAGGAACGATACCGTGACGCCTATGAACTAAAAGGAGAATTAATTTCAGTACTACGAGGAGGGAAGAAGCATGGAAGATAAAGAGAAGATTCAATTTGATTCCTTAGATGAACAGTTTCTGGATTTGCAACCCCTTTTTGAAAAGATAGAAGGAAAAGAAGTTCCAAAACTATTAAAGTCCGAGAAAAAAGATATTGGAGCATTGGAGGACTTACTAGATGGAAAATCGTGATATTTACTTTTATGAAGAGAGCGAAACGATTGAGATAAGCTGTACCATCCCTATGGCTTGTACTGATAAGTTCTTTTCCCGCTGTGAACAATATGGAATTCCTGCAGATGCTTTCTTGACAAATCTTTCGAAACAACAAGTGTTACTGATCAGGAGGGCTAAATATAAAGATAAACATGAAGAAGGCTGTCATTTGCTGACCATCTTGACCATTAGGGGAGTTCTGCTTTGCAGTCTGAAATCAGACGGCCAACTTCTGATCATTGACCTATTTGAGAAAAACATTCGTGAGCAGAATAAGTACTTGAAGAAATCCTTAAAGATCTATACAAGTGAAGGGATTTCCATTAGTTATATAAACAGGATGACAGACAGTGTTGAAGTTTGGGGCGGCACCTCAAATGATCTATATATTCAGTCAGCCATATTTAAAAAGCATGTTTCTGAGATAAGAGCCCACGTGGAAGGGCTGGAAGATGGTTTGATTCCTGATGGCCCTGAGGAAGATGAGCAGGAAGAAACTTTAAGCGATGAATTGGAAGAACTGCTTGATATTGCAGAGAATTATGTAATTGCCGAGGATGAAATCCAGAGGTCAAATGCACAATCTGGACCTATGATCAGCTATTTTAAATTTGAAGCCAATTCAAATGCTGCGCGTGAAGAGAGAGTTTCCTATGTGTTTACAGCGTTTGATTATGATCAGCAGTTATACAAAAAAGGCACTCGTGTTGAAGTGGATCTGCTGGATGAAAAAGTAGTAGCCGGGGCCATTATTGATACGGGTGATGATAACGAGGAAGAAGCTGAAGAGCTTAAGATCACCATTTTGTTCGATGAGGTGTTCAGTATTCATGAGCTTCCTCTTACCGGGATCATCAAGCTGGAGTATAACTCCGTTCAGCGTAATGTCAGAGAAGGAGTCATTGAGGAATTAAGAGAGTTAGATGGACTTGCAACCTATTTTGATCCTCTCATTGGGAGAAATAAATCAGCAGGCTTTGAAAAGCAGGATCTCAGTCCTCTGGATGAAAGGCTGAATCAGCAAAAATATCCGCCTAATGACAGTCAAAAAGAGGCTATTTTCCGTGGGGTTAATGTTCGGGATGGCATGCTGGTGCTTGGTCCTCCGGGTACAGGAAAGACGACCGTCATATTGCAATGGGTCAAGTATTTCGTTGAACAGGAAAATAAGCGTGTCCTCATTTCATCACAAAATAATAAAGCAGTTGATAATGTACTAGAACGTCTTTCAAAAGAAAAGACGATTGATACCATTCGTGTAGGAAAGGAAGATAAGATTCAGGCGAATGTGCAGCACCTTATGTTTGAAAACAGATCCTATGAGCTTCAGCAGCGAATTACCAAGTCTACAACGGATTTTCATAATTATATTGTAGAATCAGATAAGGTTTTATCGGAGTATAGGGAGCGGTTGACGCACCTCAATGAGCTGGCCGTGTCCCTTAAAGAAGTGAACCGATTTCTTACGAATAGATTTGGAACCATTCAAAATCTTGTTAACCCTGTGGTATCTCTTTATGAAGACTACCTGAAGGTTTCTGCACAAGTTAAACAAACACAAGTGGATATAGAAGAAAAGAGTCAGCATGTGGCGGGCTTCGATCAAGTACAAGGATTACAGGCCTGGGTAAAGTGGCCGCAAAAAAAATGGAACCAGCTTCGAATAAAGCAATTATATAAAAAGTGGGAGAATCTTACGAACGAAGAGGCAGGAGTTATTTGGAAGTACGAAAGTAAAGTTAAAGAAATCGATCATCTTCTTTCCGAGGAGGAATTCATCGACCAAAAAGACTTCAAGATATCTACTGAGAGGGCTTGGAATGAATCCAGGAATAGTCTATATAAGGTCCCTTCAGTCCCATTAACACCTCTTACACTTCCTGAAATAACTGAGACCGATGACTTTACAACGAATGTAAAAGATCTGAATAGGGTATTGGAGCTCGTGGAAGAACGTATGGAAAAGCTGGCTGTTATGCAGCGATCATTAACAAGATGGACAGGTTATCTGCAAGACAAGAAAAACTATGCTTTATCAAAGATTCTGCTCGAATCTGTTGATTTAGTAGGAGCAACTTGTATTGGAATCAATAGTAATCAGCGATTCCAGGATGTTGAATTTGATGTCACAATTATAGATGAGGCAGGGCAGATTAAAATTCAAGATGCCATTGTTCCTATGAGCCGGTCACCTAAATTCATTATGTTAGGGGACCATAAACAAATTCCGCCGATCGAGGACCAGGAGGTCATTGAGCGTGTTGAGGAAATCGGCGTAGATACCAGTTTCCAATCAAAAAGCTTTTTTGAATATTTATATGATCGCTTTCCAAAAGAGAATAAGATCTTGCTGGATACCCAATATCGAATGCCGGGGGAAATAGCAAATCTACTCTCGGAATGGTTCTATGAAGGGGAGTATAAGACATTTATCGGAAAACAGAACGTCGTGTCCCCATTGCCTCACCTATTTAATAAGCCATTTGCCATCATAGACACCTCAAAGGAATACCATCGATTGGAAACAAGAGTACCCGGTCAAGGATATTACAATGAGTATGAAGCACGGGTTGTTGTTCAATTGTTGAAACGAATCCTTAAGGAATCCGCGAACCAAGAAGATGATCAAGCACCATGCTTTTCTTGTGAGGATATCGGCATCATCACCCCTTATGGCAAACAGGTTCAATACATGCGAGATTTGGTTGCAAAAGAAATACCCGAGCTGACGAAAAAGGAAATCGCTCAAATGGTAGCTTCTCTTGATAGTTTTCAAGGACAGGAGCGGCCGGTCATTATCTACAGTTGCACACGGAGCAACCTGAAGCCGGTAGATCAGCCAAGAATAGGATTCCTTAAAGAGTTAAGAAGGTTAAATGTGGCCCTTTCCAGATGCCAGGAACAATTGATCTTCATAGGGGATATGGACTTCCTCTCAAGCTGTAATTTTAAAGATGGAGATGTGGACGAAAGGGAGTTTGCAGCTTTTACCCAGCTTATGTTGCGTCATGCTGAACAAGGAAACGGCCATAAGGTACAGTCGAACCAATTTCTCTGTACACTGAATGAATCAAATGAAAAGCAAATAGAGAGGGTGTAGGAACTTGGATAATAAATATAAAAATTCAACCTTTCAATATACCCAGAAAGCATTAAACGAGTTCTACAAAGCCTACCCCGAATTTATGGCCTATGGAGAATTAGAGATGTTTTCTTGTCTGTATTATCCCATCGGTAAGATGGAACTAGAGTTGATAGAGTCATGTACGGAAGAGTTTGAAACCATCGAACATTCATTATTGGAGTTGATGTATTCCGGGATCGCACAACCTGAAGAATTATCAAATGTTATGGGACTTCCCCAGAACTATGTGATGAAGTTATTGCGTATTTTAGAGGGATATGGACATTTAATAGATGGACAACTAACAGAGCTGGGAATAAAATCAATAAAGGATGAGGTCAAGTATGTCAAATATCCAATTCAGCAAAAAGTCCAGGTGGATCTGATACATGGAACCATTTTCTCTAAGGAAATGTATCAATCCGAACGGTGGATGGAGGATGTTGAAGAAACTAATAGTTATATTACACATGCAGTACCGGACCCGGTACTTGATACAAAAGTATTGGATGTCTTAAAAGAAGATATCTTCATGTACCGCCGCAAAAAACAAAAAGTGTTTCATGTTAACGTTGAGTCCGTTGAGAAAATTTTATCAAAAGAAATACAATATGGATTGGGCTTTCTTATGAAATTATCGGGCTTTAAACACCCATTTTTGATCATAAAATGCAGAAGGTATCAGCAGGAAATACGAAAAACAACTTATTTCTGGAAACCTGTAGCCATTTCTGAGTCAGATGCAATGAAATTGAAGGAGACCTTACGAAATGAACTCATTGTCATCAAGGACGAGCGGTTCACCAATTTATTTGCTTTATATAAGGATATTGAGGCTCGCTTATTAGATGAGGTCAAGAACAGGAAAGCCTACCCTCGAAAAGTTGAACGATGGATTGAAAGGGACTGGTCATTGTCGGCAGATGAGTTACCTTATGATTTTAATAAGAACCAGTTGTATTTTTATGTCGATTCATCTGTGATTAACGAAATCTCTATCCAGTTCCTGAAGTCATTGCAGTATTACCTGCCTGGTGACCAATTGAAACAGAATAGAAAGAGCGGAGAACCAATTATACCGAGTGTTCTATTGGCAAGAAACGATAAACTGCCTGGTGTTGTTGCATTTGCATATACAAATGACCCGCAAATATGGAATCTGGCAGAGTATATACAAAACCAGGATGATAACATAAGAGACCATCAATTTTATGCAAAATTAATAGATAAATTGAAAAGCCCTACAGATATAAAAGAATGCCTTAAGGTTCTAAACCAAGAAATACGACGACTGGCTTAAGAAATAAAGGATAGTCCAAAGGGGGTATTAAAGATAGCAGAGTCCACTGAGGTATTAAATCATAAGACATATATAGTTCTTCCCTTTGCTTACCGATGTTCCTATCATTATTTACATCAAAACCCCGGATTTGTAAAAATGTGTAATGAACATTTAATTGACCCGCAGGATCCTAGTTCGCGACAGTTATTTCAACATGTTGAACGATTAGTTTCAAGTCAAGATAAGTATCATGAGCAAATAGGGAAACGGTTTGTTTTTACTCAGAAAGTAAGAAACCAGGTGAACCTTCCAAATAAACACACACAAAAGATTACTTGTGAAACCAACAAGAAGGATAAAAACGGTAACAAGATTTTCTATCAATTCTCTATAGAATCGATAGAATTATATCTTTTTGAAACCCAAATTGGATTTTTGTTATTTGAAGTAGGTTATCCTCCTGATGTAAAAATAGATGACATGATAAAAATAAACTATTACTTGAAGAAAGTAGCTTCCAAGGAATATTCTCTTTTTTTTGAGAAGCGAATTTCAAAAGAGGAACGAGTGGAACAAAAGGTTTCACTACAAGAAATAGCCTCTCAACTTTTAGAACCATTTAGTGTTGATACATACTTTGAAGGGGAGAGAAATAACACAAGCCAGGCACTTATTTTTACGGCAGCCCGTTTAAATTCCGATTCAAATGATCTTTCAATCCCTTCCTATTTGTTTCAATTGCGACGATCGTTTAAATCAACTTATAAACCAAGTACCTATGAAAGTGACTTTGCTAATAATCCGTCCCTCCTATCTTTATTTGGTAATAGTTTCTGGGGTGTTTCTCTAGAAGGAGTTGCCAATATCGTGACCAAAACGGAAGATGAAGATACTGAGGCTTTTTTTCGGGGCCAATATTTTCCGATTTTGAAGGGATCATATCTCTACCTTTATATACTCGCCTTGCATCAAAAGTACGCGATCCTCTACATGTCAAAGGAAGCTGCTCACCTTCCTTATAAGTTATCCAAGGTAGAGGGCGATTTAGTAAAGCAAAATGAGATTATTTCCAACCTACGGAACAAAGTCATCCGGTTTAAGCTTCGGTCCTCTTATACCGCAGTTTCAAACAACACTCATCATGCTGAGCTCTATGAATGTATTCGGGCTCAATTAAGAATTAAGGAATTATTTGAGGATTTGGATGGGGAGTTAGCGTCTCTATCGGCACTAACTGAAATGGCTGAACAAAAACAGGGGGAAATTGAGGAAAAACGAAAACGTGATCAAAGCGAACGGCTTAACAATAAAATTCAAATGATTACGTTAATCTTTTTGCCGTTTACGCTGGTCACGGGATTTTTTGGCATGAATAACGATTTTGTTAAATTCTTTAAACATCCCGTCTACTTAATTGCTTTTGCTATTATGTTTTATTGGATTACAAAATATTTACTGGATAAGAAATTTAAATAGTTATGAAACCGGCTAGTAAACTGGCCTCTGTTTTAGAAGAGGGGATAGAAAGCAGAAATGTAGCGGAAAGTATCAAACAGAAGAATTTAAATATAAAAAAGATCAGAAAGAGGATAGGTAGAAGGGAAAATGTAAGATAAAATAAAAAGCGAACATACTCTATTTGGAATGGTACCGACCCCCGAAAGCATGTATGTTCGTTTTGTTTTATCCCCTCTCTTCTTTGGGTTTAATTTCTTGATTCTCAGGTATCTCTGCGAACAATTCTCATAACCAATTCGTTAAAGCGAGCTACATCCATTTCTCCCATAAAATTCTGTCTCCACCTTCCAGTTCCAAACCTGCTTTAGCACGTTTCATAGCCTTATATATCACCATGTCTCTTGCATCGTAAGAGCAAACAATAATAAACAGAATTACAATCACAATAAATAGTAGAGTGGTTACTTACCACAATATCACCTCGCCCGCAGGTATATAACAAACATCCTACCTGCTTCTAAGGGAAACGGGAGGCTCGGCAACAGCTATGGTCCTTTACTTTTTAACTCTTTGACCAAAATGGTTACAACCTTGTTCAAATGATACAAAAGCTGGTATGGCTTCATTCATTGGGTCACCATACCCTGTTTTTTTTCAAACAAAGAACCCAGCCGATGCATTGGCTGCTTCAAGTCTATCCGGAGTAAAAGATGCTCCCATTCTATTAACCTATTCCACCAGGGTTAATCAATCTGTGCTTAATGAGCTTAATCGGTTAAACGCACAGAAAATTTATTTGCTTGGTGGGCACAGTGCTATCCAACCGGAAGTGGAAAGTGATTTAGTTAACCGCGGTTACTCAGTAGAGCGTGTTGCCGATGCTACTCGATTTGAGACAGCTGCTCGAATCAATGAGGTTGCCGGAACATCCACTAATACAAGGGCGATCATTGCCAACGGGTACAGTGTTGCTGATGCTCTGTCTGCTTCTGCTGATGCTGCTATTAACGGGATTCCTATCTACTTATCTTATAAAGAACAATTGCGAGTAAGTTTACCTGCCTCTGTTACAAGAGTAGATGTTTATGGAGGAAAGGCTGTAGTTCCGGAAACTCTTGTCACACAATTAAAGTCACAAGGGCTATCTGTAAATCGTATTGCAGGGAGCAACCGATACACGACGAGTATTGCGGGCGCCCAGAATTTACATAATACCGATTCAAATATTATTTTAGTCCGTGGTGAATCTACATCTGCAATTAAACAAGACTATCCCGATGCTGTAGCAGCTTCAGGTTTAGCCAAACAGTTGAATGCCGAAATTATGTTAGTTCATCCGACACGAGATATTACAGAAATAAAAAATTATCTGCTGGGTAAGAACTTGAAAGCATATGTACTGGGAGGAGAGGCTGCTGTTTCAACACCGGTGTTAACTAAACTAGGACTTGAGTTAGCTAGATAATTTTTGCTTTTGAAAAGCATCGCTTCTACGTGATGCTTTTTTAGTTTAAGGGGTTATAATGTAACTCACTATCCACTATCTAGTTATGGTATGAAGACTATGTTATTAGGACTGCAATATTAAGTCTACTTACGTTATCTCTCTATTTTTATAGGTTTTCTCTTGATTGGACTAAACATTGATGATGTCGGCTTTTTAGGTAACATATTTATGAAAATATTAGGAGTCGGTATTATTCTATTCGGGGTATTTTATGCAAGAACAAGAAAAGGGTATTATCCAATCAGTAATTACACCACTTTTCCTAAACAAATTAAGTAGTAAAATTAAATTTTGATAAGCTAGCTCTAAGGATTAAATGTTATAAGAGATTCTCTTTATAATAAGGGATGTACTTAAATATTCGAATAGGAATTCAAAATTAAACAAGAGGGGGAAGAGTCCTGACATTTGTGTCAAAAATTTAATGTCTAAACTAATTTAATGCGTAGATAAAGAGTGAGTATATTTGCTTTAATAGTTTTAACACTTTTAGCACTTACCAGGGAGGATTCAGATTTAATAGATTGTGTCATTAAACTTTATAAATAACTTTCACGAGTAGCAAATGAAAACTCCTCTTTTGAGATAACGGAATATGAAGATGTTTATTTTCAGAGGACGAATGGAAAAGAAATAACGAAGAATGACATAAAGCAAATGATGGAAATTGGTCTTTTGGTTGCTTTTTTTAATTGGTTATTGAGGTAGTATCGCATTATTTATTTGGTCTAAATAATAGACTTATTTGGGAAGTGTGAACCTTTGCAAGCATTTTAAAAAACCAAGTTAAGTTTGAAAGGATAAAAAACGAGCAAATCCCGTTAGGTATGCTCGTTTTTTATTTTACTTTTCGTAGAAATTCCCCAGTAATTTTAATTGGGACAAAGCCTTTTCAAACTTGGGTTTACTGATTTGAGTCATCTGCTTCTTTTAGTAAGCAGTATTAATCTGCTGTATAATCAATTTCTATCAGATCCCAGGCCGTTATCAGTCCTAGAGGTGTTTCATCCTTTCTACCATTTTCAGTAATGATGATAGCCTCTAAGTCAGTCTTATCCCTATGGGCATTTTCAAAAATCTCTTCCACTTCAAATATATCGAGGGATTTCTTAGCGAATTCAATAGGATGGGATTCAACCCCTGAAAGGATATCCATTACTTTAATTTCTGTGAGTTCCAAAATGCCATTGACAGTATAATCAGCCATCCATTTTAGGATGTCACCTGTCGTTAACAACCCTGCAAAAGTTTTATCATTGTAAATTGGGTATTGAGAATATCCATGCTCCTTGATTGCTTTTATAACGGGAACAATGCTTGCTTCATAATCAAACCATACGACACTCTTCGTAGCTATTGTCAGTGCGTAATTCGGCTGAGTGAAGATAGCTGCTATTCTTTCCAGCCTTTCTACAACCTCGAGATGAGGTTCAGCAATATATGTTCCCAATTCTTTTTTCTCATGGACGATCGCATTTCGTAGCCTTCCGTACTGCTCTAATTCATCTTTATAGAGTTTTATAAGGTGATGATGTTTTGCTCCCTCTCTAACAAGTACTGTAAATCGTTTATCATAATAATCAACCCATTTGCGGAGCACTTCATCCACACGATTATAGGCCACTTCAAAACGTTCAGATCGAATCAATTGATCTGCTAATTTCAAGGTATCCTGCCCCTTTCTACTGATTTGGCTTTATCTATCACAACAATAACCATTTTACACCAAACGAAAGGCTATTATTAACTATTTTTATCTGCGAGTTTTAGAGGCTAAATGAATTTAAGTTTTTTATTTAAATTTTATGGTCAGTTAATACTATAAGTGTCATATAGGTTTATTGTAGGTTTCGTGGGTTTTTTAGCTCTAAAAGGAAAAGGTATCGGGATTTTTACTGTTTGCAAGAGAGGCCCTTTTTTTTTATAGTTTATAATTGTACAAGAAAAAGAAAAAGTGAGGACAATCTTTGATGAAAAAAAGGTATAAGTATTTTTTTATAATGGTTATTTTAATAACATTGTGGATTTTTGGTTTTATGGGCTATAAAATTTCGCAAATTGAAACAATTAAAGATATTGCAGACTTAACTACAGCCGTATTAGGGTTAGTTGTCGCTCTTTGGGCATTCGTCATTTCTATGATGACGTATTCCTCCATCGATAGTGTCAATGTTATTACGAAAATGGAAGGAAATGTTCTAGAAAATGAGAACTACGTGACTTCATTCACCAGCTTATTAAGAGAGTATAATAAGAAGAACTCTATAGAAGCTAGTGCAGCTATATTTAACAACTTAGAAAAAACATTCACAAAGGAATCTAAAACAGCAGTTGAATTTGCAAATAATCTTCAGTATTTTATTGACGTTATTGTATTCTTTCCCTACTTGTTTCATTCAGACAAGGATTCGAATATAGAAAAGATGAACAAGTTAATGAACATAATTGAGAAAAAAAAGGAGGGGTTTCTATCTATAAGTGGTGGAAACTTAACTCTGATTGACGAAACAGTAAAATTGATTAAATCCATTATTAATTATCAAAAACTAACACATACACCAGAGAAGCTAGTCACATCAACTCTTCTCGATGTTAGAGGGACAATGCTCAAAAATTCGGTAACTCAAACTGTTTATTATAATTATTTGGGTTTATTTTACAATAAAAAAGCGAATTTAATACTGCGCAAGAAGTATGGACTAATGGATGTTGACTTCTTTTCTCTAACAGGATTGTTAGAAGTAAAAGAGAAAATTAAATTGTTAACAGATGAAGAAAGAGAACTGTTTACTCTGTACCTGCAAGAAGCAAAAAAATCCTTTAAAAAAGCAGCAGACAATGGAAACAAGGATGTCATGTGGGAAGGGTTTATAAAATTCAATGACGCCCGTTCTACCTATTTTCTTCAGCAGGTTTTAAAAAATTATGAGGGACCAGACTGGAAAGTAATTATGGATGAAGCACTTATTGCCAGAAACAGGCTGAATATTTTAATAAAAGATATTTTAGAGAATCAAGAGGACGGATACCTACAAGAGAAATTCAACTTTGAATATTACTTAGCAAGTTTGGTTAAGTTGAACATCTTAATAGCAGAAAAACAAGATATCACGGATTCTTTTAATAGACCCAAATACTATGCAAATAATAACTATGCCGGCATAAAGGAGGATCTTTTGATTAAGGAGGTCTACAACGGAGATGATCCAAAGGTGAAAGACTATCAAGTAGCCATAGTACAATATGTAGAGCAAAATACGAAGGCCTGATATAGGTGTGTTAATCACTAAAAGGCATACTTGTCTTTTGTTTTTGTAGTTCCAGAAGGAGGACTTAAGCCATTTTTTGAATTTTGGCAAGTAAATTCGGAGGCTTCACTAACGTTTACTTATAAGTAATAAACCTGCTAGATTATCGTTTTGTTAGTTTTTAGATAAAGCGACAATCTAGCAGGTTGTTTTTTTATAACTTTGTCATAAGGTGTTGTCCCAGTATTTCAAGGCATTCTTAGATGGATAGTGTTAAATACATTTGAATAGTTAGCAAAAAGCTCTCAAAATAAGTTTAGAAGGGCAATAAGTTAGTAAGTGCTTTGTCTCAAACTTTTATGTGTTTTTGCAGCATTGTGATAACTTAGGGAACAGAGTTTAATTTAACGAATTTATCTCGCTAAATCTCCTAAATGAAATTATTTAGAATATAGTTCGCACTTCTCGAACAGTGAGTTACCCCCTATTAACTCTCTATAGGTATGCAGCTTGTTAGCTTCCAACTCAGAGGATTGTTTTTGTCATTAAATACCTAGGTGACTTAATAATTCTTTTTAAAATCCTATGTTTTACGAACTTAATAACCAGTAGTAAGTTTCAGGCACAAATGATTGGTACTGAGGGGGGATGAGGAGGAAGGACTTAATTATATATTAACGGAAATTTACTGCAGCCCTATAACCCCCTTAAGTATTCAGCAACCCTTTCAGCTTCTTCGTCGGAAACCAGGCCTCCTGGCATAGCTCCTTGACCATTGATAAGAATATCAACGACCTCGTCATGACTATATTTAGATTTTAAGTTATATAGTGTGGGGCCCATACCGCCTTCCAAACTGTTACCATGACAACTGAAACACCTTTTTTTGAGAATATCCGTTGCCTGACCTTCATAGGTGTCCTGAACTTCCTGGCTAAACACTTCGGTTATTTCTAATGTACTTTTCATGACAAGGAGGGAACCATCAAGTACTCTCACCAGATATTTACTATTAAAGCCTTTTATCGAGGAGCTTTCTGGCTTGTTTATTTTATATTCTTCATATGTTGAAACTTTAAAATGTGAGTCATCTTCTTTAACAACGTCAGTAGCCTTGAAGGTAAGTAACTCTTCTGTGATTCCCCGGCTGTTGATATCTTTTATTGAGTTCTGGCTTTGTTCATAAATATTGCTCTCAGGATCTAGTAAATTTTTTATATAGGAGAAATCATTATATTTTATTGCTTGCATTCCCTGAACCACATATTCTTCTGTGAACTTTTTGATAGTATCTATACTTATCTCATTACGTGAAGGAGCTGTTTCTCTACTTTCTTTCTGTTGATCTGCTTGAGTTGTGTTTACTTCTTGTATGTCTGTTTGCTCATGGACGTTTTCCTGTGTCATACTCTTCTCTGTTTTGGTGTTTTCGGTTATTTCTTCGGATGGTCGATTTTCAAATATAGCAAATACCAACTCTTGTGGAGTTTCTCCAAAATTCACACTGTCAATCTGGACACTAGCGCTAGAAGAAAGGCCAAGTTCCTCCCAATATGCAGTGACTGCTACATCTACAGAAAACCTCTTATCATACGCTGCCTGGATATACTTTATTCTCACATCCAGATGTTCCATTTTATAATTATGGAAATAGCTTTGGAGAGAACTCTCGTCGAAGAAACGCCCATTAGCCTCTACATACGAAGCGACATCATAAGCGAGTTCCTCTGCTTCGGGTTTGGCTACCAGAAAATACATTGCTCCTTGTAATGATTTAAAGATGATCAACCCAATGATAACTAGAAATAAGATAGTACGTGTAGTAAGTTGGATTAACTTAAAGATAATTGTCATGTCTTCACTGGCTCCTGTGATGAAATTTATATCTTCTATATCGGTTAATATATCTTAATATCAAGTTATTGTTCTACAAAGCTAGTTTGTTAGAGAACACAAGGATATTGAGTTGTAGAGAATCTGCTGTATATATAGGGAGATATTACGGGCTTTTACATAAACTCTATCTACATGTAAGAAAAAGTTCTGGGAGAGAGACTAGATACTAAGTACTCTTTTATCATTTCCTCAAAAAAGGGTGATTGTTCTTTTTTTTAGAACAACTCAATTATATGCAGGTCTTTATTTTTCTGGTGTACCCCGCATGGATTGTGCCTGCAAATCACATACAGCAGAAAGTAAGAACTGATGTGAAATGGTAGATGATCAAATGCACACTGGAGGGAGAACAAATGAAAGAATAAAAGAATATAGATGTGGCGTGGTCTATATCTGTGACTGGAAGCCTGCTTATCCCAGAGGGTTAATTGCTTAGTGTTTTTTTTTAGGGTGGTTAGGTGCAATCTAAGTTTAGTTAATTACTATTTTTCTATCTTTTTATAAGTATCAGTCAAGGGATTTAACAGGTTTTCTTCATAAAAAGGTGAAAAAATCTTCAAAAGTTGTTAACATTTTACAGCATGTGTCGAAGTTAAATTAGAAAGGGAGGAATGAAAATGAAATTAAGGAATCTAATTAGTGTCATGCTTGCAGCCGTTTTGTTTAGTTCTTCAAACGCAGCGTTGGCAAGCGAAAGTAATCTTACATACGGCGAATGTGAAATGACCATATCCGTCGATGACGTTTATTTTGAAAATAGAGTCTCTGCTACTAATTATTGTGAACCTGTTATCGATGGATATTACGGAGCGGGAAATTTTGGGTTGAGTGGTAGTTACTCAGGCCCAGTGGACTTTAGCGGACAAAAGTTTGAGGTTTCTAACCCGTTTTCCCCTAATGTCCACGAAGTTCTCACGGTCAATCTTGTTGGTCCTAATGGTGAACCGGTGAAAGACTACATACGATTTGCGGGTAAGTCCCGTTTGGATACGGCAATTGAAGTGTCAAAGAGAGGATGGCCGACTGGTCTGACCTTTCCTCCTGAACAGGCAGTCATTTTGGCACGTGCAGATGATCCAGCTGATGCATTAGCTGCTTCCAGCCTATCCGGTGCGAAGGACGCGCCGATTTTATTAACCTATCCAACCAAAATCGATCAGGCTGTACTTGATGAATTAAACAGGTTAAAGCCAGAGAATATTTACTTGCTTGGTGGTACATCCGCTATTCATCCTACGGTGGAGAATAAGTTAAATACACTCGGTTATAACGTAGAACGTATTGCTGGGACTAATCGATTTGAAACAGCTGGTAAGATAAATGACATCGTCTTATCCGTCAATGACCAGAACACAAAAGCGATTATTGTGAATGGGTACACAGTGGCGGACGCTCTATCGGCCTCTGCTTACGCATCTACTCAAAGAGTACCAATTTATTTAGCTACGAAAGATAAAGCACCCATTGATTTACCAGGTAATATTACGTCAGTCGATATTTATGGAGGGACGTCTGTTATTTCTGATTCCCTTTTCAATGCATTAAAATCTAAAGGGATTACAGTCAATCGGATTGCAGGAAAAAATAGATATGACACAAGTATTGCTGCTGTTGAGGAGCAATTTGCTGGCCCATTACTGAAAGTCATCTTGGTTCGTGGTGAGTCTACTTCTTCAACAAAACAAGATTATCCGGATGCGGTTGTCGCTTCCGCGTTAGCGCATAAATACGGAACAAAGCTTTTATTAGTGCATCCAACAAAATCAAATGAAGAAATTAAAGATTATCTGCAATCACTTGACACTTACCGAGTATTTGTTCTGGGTGGAGAGAATGCAGTTCCAGATGATATGATTCAATATTTAGGCCTCGAGTAAGGATACATTATTCCTAATGGTTATTGATAGTATTAATTAATCTCAAGACACCGTTATATGTTTCATTTTTCGGTGCTTTTCTATGAGTGATCAGTTAAGGTTTTGGGATGCGTCGAGATTAGCCAGTACTCTTTAAAGCAGTCACCAGTATTACATAGTAAATAAAACGTTTAAAAAGAGCGCTTATTTGATTCTAGTCAAATAAGCGCTTTTTTATTTATTGATCCTTCATCTCCTGCGGCAGCATCCTGATAGAGGCAATGACAGCTTCAAGCTTCGTTTCAATTCTGTGAAGCAGATACATCGTCACGACAATCGGAAACCCTACTTCTGAGACGAATGAAAAAACTTGTTCCAAAGTGCTCACCTCCTTTCCATCTTTTTCTCAATAAAAAGGAGCCCTTTAGCCAAAGCCACGGGGCACCTTTTCATTCATTAGACTTCGTATTCCGTGACATTCCGCTCGACCACACGAGCACCCTCAGCAGCTACAAGAGCACCGCTGTTGCTATGGAAGACATTAGTAGCGATCAATGTGTTCATTACCTGTTTCACTTGGACAGTATCAACAGGCTCAACAGGTGAATCAATAGAGATTCGGGCCGTTTTTCCAAGCTGGGTAAGAAATTGCAGTTCCAATGCTTTAGCCATTTTCGTTCACCTCCTTTCTACCAGTCTTCAACACTACTTACGCGTTGATGTCGTAGCTGTCATTCTTCTCGATCAGCATAAGGGGCTTTGTGCTTAGTCCCGCTAGAGCTTGAGCCGCTTGAAGAATTTCGTCTGGTGTTGAAGAGTAGTTGATATTGGAGTAAGTCTTGTTAGAGTACTGTGGTTTGCCGTTTTCATCCACTCCGTTATCGTAGACCATTTTCAGTTTGATACTTTTCAAATCTGACGTTGCCATTTGCCTCACCTCCTTTCACCCTCTATATAGAGAGGAGGAGAGGAAAAGGACACCCTCATTAAAAGTTTTTGGAAGGAGACAAAAGTTTACAAGATTCTAGTGCGCAAATATTTTTATATTTGAATCTTGCTAAACTATGAATCTTCCCCGTATAGGAAGGACACTGTTAATAGGAAATGAAGACTTGCTGTCGGGGGTTAATTATCATTGGGAGTATGGACGTTGAAAATGATAAGCTCCACATAGAAATTGTGGCTTATTGGAAAGTATAGAATGAGAACGAATATATTAGCTGTCGAACTGAAAGAGAGATCTCCGATATTAAAGTAAAGAAATTGAAATCTTACTGAAACATCATCTTTACCGTCAAATACTCCTCGGCTTACATCCACTCATTCCTTGCCTCACACTAGGATACTTTTTTAATAAAGCACTTAAAAAATATCAGTCCATTTGCTGATACTTCTATTAATAGGATGTGTTTATTAGTCTCTTTTAGCTAAATAAATAGTGGTGCTTCATTATCATCTACAACAAAAAAAGGAGAACAGCTGCGAAACGATAGGTGAACGACAACAGCACGGAGCGAGTACAAAAATAAGAATATAAAGAATGAAAGAGAAGAATAGAATATGTACTTGTAATTGTTTGAAACTACAAAAACAGAAGGGCGGTGCTCGTGTAAAAAACTAATTATAAGGATTTCATCCAAGTTTGATCATTCTTAGAAAATCGTCCAGAAAGAATTTTGGGACACGTCCCTTTGGCAAATGAATTCTACCAAGCAGGTGACCATTTTAAATAATTACTCCTATATAGGGGTCAAGGGAACAGATTGCCCATTCCACTAAATATTATTTATATATAAAAAATCTAACTGAACACCGACCTTGAATAGTCAGATTTTCACTATTCGTATTCACTTATATGATATTCCGGCTGTTTGTAATAGAGGCGAAAGAAAGCGCTTAGATTCATGAAAAATAACAGCTTAGGTTATGTGTATTAGTACAGAGAAAATACCAGTGGTGCAACCACTTTTTTAGGAAAATATTAAAAGTTAGAACAACGAAAGTGAAAAATATCTTCTGCCCCTGATGAAGGGTATCCATCAGATCGCCCTAATCCAGAACGAAAAAGGAGTGCTGGGATAGTGAATAGGAATTACCTTGATATAAAAGAGTTCATGACCAATTGAGGGGATGTTAACGTACGCCTGGATACCATAGGAAGCAGTATGGTTTCGAGTTGGACAGGGAAAACTGAGATGCTGTTTTAGAGGTGGTAAACTGCTGGAATTATCTCTCCCACAGATTTTAGAGCTGCCGGAATCTCTAAAAATATAGCAAGTAATCCTCCTAGATTTTCTTCAATTAAGTTGAATTATACCCCCGCCTTTACCTGTTATATAACTGTTTTAAAAAGTATCAGTCCAACTGCGTATACTTTTTTTACAGGTCTTCGCAATTGGGGATTTTAGCAGGGGAAGGAACCTGTCCCTCCGTCCCGCATTTAGTGAAATTTGTCGATTTTTAAGAGATTTTATTATTTTAAAAAAACTATTGACCTAATCTTGAGACATGAGTTAAGATTGCAAAAATTTAAATTTTTCAGAAATGAGGGATGGGATGGCGAAGCGGATATTTTTAAAAGGCGGTCTGTTGATTGATGGAAATGGCGGAGAGGTTTTAGAAGATGCAGGTGTGTTGATAGACGGCGAAAAGATAGCAGCCGTTGGTCCCGTAGATGAAATTCCTGTTCCTGAGAGTGCTGAGGTAGTGGACCTGGACGGCAAGGTGGTTATGCCGGGATTGATCGATGCCCATGTTCATCTTGTCGGGTTGAAGGACTTGAACCTGATGCTGGCCGCGTTTGAACCGACAGAAGTTCAGATGGGACGGGCATTAAAAGATTTACCAAAGCTTATTGACGCAGGGGTTACCGCGGTGCGTGATGTGGGAAGTTCTATCGCGCTCCACATAAGAAATTTGATTCATGACGGTGTCTATGAAGGCCCGAGAATAAAGACTTCTTACAAGATCTTGGGGCAGACAGGCGGACATGGCGACATACATATGCTTCCTCCAGAATTTAATACCAACCGCACCTGTGATGGGGTGGATGATTGCCGCAAAGCAGCGCGTGAACAGTTTCGTGCCGGGGCTGATTTTATCAAGATTTGTTCTTCCGGAGGTGTGCTTTCCGAAAAAGATGACCCGCGTTCTCCTCAGTTAACAGTTGAAGAGATTGCTGCGATTGTGTACGAAGCAAAAGCTGTAGGATCTTACGTTGCTTCCCATGCCCAGAGCACCCAAGGGATCATTAACGCCCTGAAAGCAGGAGTGAAAACGATTGAACACGGCATCCTCATTGATGAGGAAGGAATCGAACTCATGCTTCAAAATGAGGCTTATCTCGTCCCAACGTTAGCCATCGTGAAAAGGATCGTGGACGAAGGTGCCCAGCATGGCGTTCCTGAATTTGGCCTCAAAAAGGCAAAAACGTATTATGACCTTCACATCCAGAATATGAAAAAAGCCTATGCAGCCGGTGTGAAAATTGCTGCTGGTACTGATTTTGCAGGCTGTGATCCTGTTGACCATGGGGGAAACGCTTTAGAACTTGAATTGCTCGTTAAGGATGTTGGGCTGACGCCGATGGAAGCAATCGTTTCAGGAACCAAAATTTCTGCTGAAGCAATCGGCATGGGAGAGGAGACTGGAACGATTGAAAAGGGGAAACTCGCAGACTTAATTGTCGTCGATGGCAATCCGGCGGAAGATATCGCTGTTCTGTTAGACACCACCAACATTAAACAGGTGTATGTCGGCGGCAAACGGTACAAAAACAGTTTGACCGCAAAGAAGAAAGAAGTAGAACTAGTCTAAGAAGATAGAGAGAGAAAAAAACTTAATCATTCTATGGAGGGAAGGGATTTAATTGTTAAATCAACCGGTAGTAGCCACAATGATCATTCTTGCTTTAATTGCAGTAGGAGAAGTAATCTCCATAAAAACGAGAGCAAGAGTACCGATGCTGTTAGTTGTTTTGTTAGGCTATTTAGTCTTAATGTGGGTTGGGGTCATTCCGAAAGACCTTGTTGCGAACTCGACATTTGCCACGGTTGGAGCCGTGTTGATCGCTCCAATGATCGTCCATATGGGTACGCTTATCCCTATGAAAATCATCAGACAGCAGTATAAGTCAGTCGTTATCGCCCTCATGGGAATCGTCTTTGCTGCCGGATCTATCCTGCTGATTGTATCTCCAATCTTCGGTTATGATACAGCGGCTGCAGGAACAGGACCGCTTACCGGTGGAATTATTGCTTTTGTTGTAACATCTGAAAAATTGCAGGCATTAGGATTAACAGCTCTCGTAACAATTCCTGTCCTTATCCTTTCTCTTCAAAGCTTAATCGGACTTCCATTGACGACTTACTTCCTGCGCCGTTATGCAGAGAAAGTGAAAGCGCAGATGGGAAGTAAACTGTATGTTGCTGCAGCGAGTGAAGCTGTCGTTCAACAAGGACCAGTTGGCAAAGCGGAAGAGGCAGTGGAAAAATCAGTGAGGAAAAATTGGATTCCTGATCGTTATGCAACTTCTTCTGTTTTACTATTTCAATTGTTCTTGGGAGGTTCGGTTGCAGTCGTCGCCGGAAGTTATACAGGAATTCACTACAGTATTTGGGCGCTGGTGATCGGGTTGGCTGGAACGCTGAGCGGCTTCTATCGCGACAAGATGATGGAGCGGGCAAATTCCTTCGGTGTAGGGATGGTCGGTATCATTTTTGTTATCATTCCTTCTATGAATCAAGTAACGTTTTCACTGTTCTTACAAAACCTACCGGCTGTATTCACCATTCTATTGATTGGTGCAGCAGGGATCATCCTTGGAGGGTTCCTTGGAGCGAAGCTTATGAAATGGGATGTTACGAAAGGCATTCCGGTTGCGTTAACAGCGATGTACGGATTCCCTGGAGATTACATTGTCTGCGAGGAAGTCAGCCGAAGTGTCGGCGAAACGAAAGAAGAGCAGGACTATATCTTTAATGAAATTCTATCTCCAATGCTGGTCGGTGGATTTACGACCGTTACGATTGCGTCCATTTTCATCGCCAGCCTGCTGATGGGAACTTTATAAAAGCCAAGGGATACGGGAAGGGACACGGGGACAGGTTCCGTGTCCCAGTGACAATGAATCTAGGAATCTGAAACGAAGGTTATCGAATTGGGTACCAGATACAGATTTTTTAAGATGGAGGAGAGTATGAAGACGAAAATAACAAACGTAGAGCTATTTGATGGGAAAGGTTCTACTTTAATAAAAACGACTATTCTATTTAATGAAAAAACAATCCTCGCCATTGGTGACAGGGCGAAAGAAGCCGATGCAGATCAGGTTTTTGATGGAGAAGGATTAACATGTGTGCCCGGCTTGATCGACTGTCACGTTCATCTCACAATGGACGGAAATGCAGATCCTTTCTTTGACAGCCTGGGTAATACCGAAGCGGATGATGCCTATAAAGCTTATCGCAATGCTCAAAAGCAAATCGAGAGCGGCGTCGTAACGGTCCGTAACGTGGGCTCAAAAGACAATGTCGATATTGCGCTTCGTAATGCAATCGAGAAAGGGGTCGTCAAAGGGCCCCGAATCGTTGCTTCCGGTGAACCGATTGTCATGACAGGCGGCCATGGCCATACGATGGCAATCGAAGCCGACGGTGTTGATGAGGTCCGAAAAGCGGCCCGTACCCAGTTGAAGAAAGGGGCAGACCTTCTGAAGCTGATGGCAACCGGCGGAGTTATGACCCCTGGTGTCGATCCAAGTTCACCGCAGCTTAGTGAAGATGAACTGCGATGCGCCTGTACAGAGGCAACAAATGCAGGAAAAACAACCGCCGCACATGCACAGGGAGTGGAAGGAATTAAAAATGCAATCCGTGCCGGCATCACAACCGTAGAACATGGTATTTACCTGGACGATGAGGCGATTGACATGATGCTTGAGCGGGGAACTTACCTCGTTCCGACACTTGCGGCACCGTACAACATTGTGGAGTATGGACTCGAAGCGGGGATTCCGGAACATGCGGTGCAAAAATCAGAACGTGTCATGGAAGACCACCAGAAGAGCTTTTATCAAGCTTATAAAAAAGGCGTAAAAATTGCGGCCGGGACGGATGCGGGGACACCGTTCAACAGGCACGGTGATTTCGTGACAGAGCTGGAGCTCATGGTGAAAAACGGAATGAAGCATGAGGATGTCCTGCGTTCCGCAACAAAAGTAGCTTCGGAAGCAATGAAGATCGACCACAAAACAGGAACAGTGGAAGTAGGAAAGTGTGCGGACCTGCTGCTTATCCAGGGGAACCCGTTAGAGAACATCTCCAATTTGCGCAAGGTCGTCAAAGTCTTCAAAGAGGGCGAGTGTTATTTTTCGAAAGAAGTAAAAGAAACAGCAGTAGTATAGCAGGACAAGGGGACAGTTTTCGTCTCCCAGGGACAATGAACCTGTGCCTCTGTCCCACTAAAATACATAATAGGATGGTGTTTATAAATGGAAAAACTATATCAGCAGCTCGATTACTTGTACGATGAAATGGTGGATGTTTTCCGCCATCTGCATATGCATCCTGAACTTTCCTTTGAAGAAGTGGAAACGCCTAAATTTATCGCAAACTATCATACCCAACTGGGCCATGAAGTTCGCACAGAAGTAGGCGGCCGCGGTGTTGTGGCAAAACTAAAAGGTGGAAAACCTGGGCCTACGATCGCTTTGCGTGCCGACTTTGACGCATTGCCCATCCAGGAAGAAACCGATCTTCCTCATAAGTCAAAAGTGGACGGTGTGATGCATGCTTGCGGCCATGATGGCCATACGGCGGGGCTTCTGATTTTGGCCAAAGCGCTTAACAGCATGAAAGACGAGCTCGAAGGTACGGTCGTGTTCATCCATCAACATGCTGAAGAATACCAGCCGGGCGGTGCAATTGCCATGATTGAAGACGGTTGTCTTGAAGGGGTGGATGTCATCTTCGGTACTCACTTATGGGCCAATGCGCATGTTGGAGAAGTAGGTTTCCGTTCTGGCCCGGTGATGGCGGCAGCAGATCGCTTCCATCTTAAGATTCAAGGAAAAGGCGGCCATGGGGCTCAGCCGCATCTCACAAAAGACTCTGTGGTGGTCGCATCTCAGGTGGTTACGACCCTGCAGCAGGTCGTTGCACGCCGTGTGGATCCGCTTGAATCCGCCGTTGTCTCCATTGGAAACTTTGTTGCAAAGAATGCATTTAACGTTATTGCCGATTCAGTGGAGTTAACTGGAACCGTTAGGACATTTAATGAAGATGTACGCAGTTTAGTGGAGAAGGAAATCGAGCGTGTTGTAAAAGGGACGTGTCTCTCAGCGAATGCGGATTATACATTCGAGTTTGTCAGAGGGTATCCTGCCTGCGTCAATCACCAGGAAGAAACCGAACTTGTCGCAGAGGTTGCGGAATCTGTCCCAGGTGTGAACAATGTATATGAACCTGCTCCGCAAATGGGTGGGGAAGATTTCGCTTATTATTTGCAGCACGTAAAAGGAACGTTCTTCTTCACGGGAGCAGGCGACCCGGATTGGGAGGAAACGTATCCTCACCATCATCCTAAGTTCAAAATCAGTGAAAAAGGAATGCTGGTTGCTGCCAAGACCCTGGGGAAAGCTGTGGTTGAATATGCGAAAAAGGAATCTCGGGTGCCTGTGGAGCAGTAAGGAAATAATAGAAGAGATTCATAAGGATTGCAGAAAGCCGGTCGGGAGAGAATTTTTTCCTGGTCGGTTTTTTCTTGTATACATATTCCTCTCAAACGTTTTAAATTTGAATATGGTTTTCCATCTTGAAGAGAATCTAGCGATTTCATCATATTTTCCTTATTGTTGTTTAGATTTTTAACTGGAACGATTTATCGGTCCCTCCGTTCCGGCATATATATTAATAGGTAAATAGTCCTTAAAAATATATTTACAGATGATATGTATTGGAATAAAATAGAAATAGAGTGAGAATAATCAGAAAAATGGCAAACCACTTCGAAAGGGTGGGACGCAAAGCCACGAGTCTAACGCCTGCGGGTCATGACAGTCGGGTTGCCGATTTCATATTAGAAATGGCAACTACCTGTGAGGGTAGTTTTTTCATTATTCTGAAGTATTGGCAGAGTCGCTTTTGTTCCTTGGAAAATATATTGGACAGGTGATCAAATGAACGGAGAAACTCAAAAGTTTAAAGTGCAAACAGGCCTGAAAAATGCTACTGCTGAATTCGTAACCTTTTATTTTCGTATAAGCGGATTGTCATTGGAAGAATTAAAGGTGGGAGCCGGCCCCTTTAAGTTTCACTGCAGGAGAAAGAGCAAAAAGGGAGGAAAGAGGCTGGCACTTCACATTGCTATCCATGAAAATACCTACCGTAACCTGAAACCTTTGGCAGAAGGTGTTCAGAAAGGGAATCTACAATTAGAAGCTCCAGGCTTCTTGAGTTTCAACCTCTATTACGAAAAGAAAATTCCGAAGAAGGACCTTATCCAGAAAGGAGAAGTATTTCTACTGAAATTCTCCGAAAGTGTCAATGCTTATTATGCAATTAGTGGTCACTTTGCATTTTCTAAGCGCCTGCTCGAAAACCTTAAAGTCGAAAGCAGCAGTTTCTCTGGAAAACCACCTTCTATTATATATAGCAGCCCTAAAAGCAAAAGAGACATGGGTGTATCTCAGAGGTCGCCTTCGCGTTACAAACAGTGCGTTAACTGTTTGTATTTTAGTAAAGACCGGTGCGGGCTGTTAAATGTAAAAGTGAAAAAGAGTGAGACCTGGAGCAGGTTCAATTCACCAAGGTATAGAGAGGTATCAGGAGGAAGGTTTTCACCGAAATAAAGACCAGTACGAAAATATTATAACTGTGGGGGCATAATGAAAAACTTTATCGAAGATGTTAAAAACGACCTGGTTCCAATTATGAAAGGGACACTTAAAGCAGGACAGTATATTCTCTCTAACCTACTGAATAGGATAGATTCTGATCTAACCAAAATGATAAATGTCTTAAAAGAGAAACAGCAGAACTTAAAGCAGTACTTGATTGATAGAGATGAGCTGTTAAAGCAGATTGAGGGTAAACACCAGGAAGCTGAGCGCTTGAAAGAGCAAATTAATAAGGTGAAACGTGAAGCGGATTCTCAGCAGCTTGGTCAATTGCGGAAAGAGCTAAATATGAAGCTTGATGAATTGATCGGGAGCCAGAAGAAATATTTTGATTTGGAAGAGAAAATTAAAAAAGAGGAAAATAAAACAAAACAGCTCTTACAAGATAAACTCTCCATTGAAAATGATCGTAATAAAATTAAATCAAAGTATGATAAGCTGCAAAAAATCTTGAAAGAGAATCGGGAAAAAACAACTCAGCTTGAAAGTCAGATTCACGAACTCAAGCAAAAAGAAACCCACCTTCAGGAACAGATTAAAAAAGCGGAATCCAAGGCCCAAGTAGAAGAGCTTAAAAAGTCATTGAGAGACTTACAGGGAATATATAATCAGAAAATTAAAGAACAAAATGGCCTGGAAAAGGAAATAGAAGAATACCAAAGAGAGTTTAAGGAATTAGAAAAGCAATTAATACAAAAGGTGACCGAGTTAAGCAAGATAAGCAAAGAGCTGCACAGTGTCAATATGGCTCTTTCCAAGAGTGAAGAAGAGAAGAAAAACTTAAAGACTTCCCTTGAAACAAATGAAAAGTCATTAAAAAAATCAACCGAGCAGATGAATAAACTTGAACAGGAAGTGAGCAGACTACAATACCTCGAAGGGGAGTATGAAAAGAAATATTCACTAGCTATGAAAGAAGTGAAGGTTATTGAAGATCAGTTGGCTGCTTCCCAGGAAACAGCCATAAACGAAATGGCTGCCTATGAAGAACAAATTGAAAGTCTTCAAAGAGAGATAATTGATAAGCAAAATGAGGTTGCGATGACCCGGGCTGAAAATGGAGAGGCACAGGAACTTTCCATTGAAGAACGAGAAATCATGGAAAGAGAGTTCGAACCCCGCTTTAAAGTCTTATATAAAGGGTGTAAATTCTATCCTGAGTTTTACAGCGATTTCTTCCGGGTTACTCCTTCTGACAGACTTAAAATAGAAGCTGCCATTGTGCAATTGAATTATAACTTTGAACTTACAATGACGAATGTAAGGCCTAAACCCATAAAAACAAAGACTAATACAATACTCGAATTCCCATTCGGCTCAGATGCAGCAGGGAGAATCTACTTTCAAAAACAGAATCACATTATCCACTTGTACAGAATCAGCAGGACTAAGAATGGGAAGGGAAGGCTGACACAGAATAATGTTATTGAATGGATAAAAGTCAATATGTAAGAGGATAATACTATTCTAGAAGACTAATAGGAAGAAAGGAGTTAACCAGGATGAACAGTATGACCATGGCAGAATCACTATTGGTTATGGAAAAAGAGGCATTGAAATTCAATTATGCTCTGTTACATGATGCGAACGTTTTGAAGATGCTGCTCCCTTTTGCAAAAGAAAAAATCAATTACAAGGGTAAATCAGAAATTATGGAAATGGTCAACAGGGAAGCTAAAAAATATAAGTATGTGCCGACTGGGAGAGTAAGAAGGGATTTATTGATGGAACTTAGTTCTCTTTATAATGTCCCTCAAAGAAATTTTGTCACGAAAAAAGATGTAGCTGACCAATGTGACCGTATAATCGACAACATGTACACACATATGAAACAAACCAACAAGAAGTTTAAGGTGTACGATAACAATGAATACAACGGGAACAAACTTGAAATTATTATAAGGTTTCAGATGCATAGTCTTATAGATTCGATAAGTGATAAAAAAATCAATGATCAGCAAATGCGGGAGATCGGGGACTCACTTGAGGATTTTTTGAAAGATCTTCCCGAAGAACAGCAAAGGCATATTGCCGAAAAGCTTGGAATCAATAACATTACTAGTACTACGCTGCAGAAGCTCCTTGCCACAAACGGAACGGCTGTGGTGTTTGCAGCAATCGTACAAGTAGCTGGCTTTGCTTTCTATACAACACTAACGACCGTGGTTGCTGGAATATTTGGATTGGTGGGAATTACCCTGCCATTTGCAGTGTATGTCACTCTGACTTCCGCTGTAGCAGTTATTGCTAACCCGCTCTTTATTGTTCCTGCTCTGTTACTGGGGGGAAGTGGATTACTAAAATGGCAAAATGGCAAGATGAAAAAAGCCATTGCCCCTGTAGTGTTAATGCAGATTATGCTTGCATCTGACCAGAGTTTGCAGCCTCAATGGGGTGAACTGGTAAATGGATGAACAGCAGTGGGAGAAGTTTGAAAACCTGTGGGATAGCGGGGATTATAAAGAGGCAGTTAAAGTTACTTTATTTAAACAAAACCTTGGCGGCGAGGGTGTGATTGACAATTTATTCAGGAGTCCGGCTGCGGCCTCTGCCTCCATTACGGGTATTTCCTTCATAGATATCCTATATGATTATCTAATGATAAACCCTGCAGTTATCGAAGCAGTTGATTTTGCAAAAAGCGAAGACTTGGGTAACTTTTTCACCTTCCAGCTATTTGCGGAGAACTTTGATTTTCACAATACCGGCGAGCTGACCAGACTTAAAGGTTACACTGCAGAACAGCTCGTGGCTTTGGAACTGCAAGGGAAAGGCCATGATGTATCTTTTCCCGATACGTCCAACCAGGCAGGGTATGACTTGATTGTAGATGGGCAGCCTTTTCAAGTGAAATGCCTTGATTCTCCTGGCGGTGTCTATGAGCATTTGCGTACATACCCTGATACTCCTGTGTTAGTAAACAAAGAATTAATGACCAGCTTTGAGAATCACCCGTTAGTTTATGGGACAGAAGTTTCTAATATTACCGTGGAGAATATCACCCGCTCTTCGTTACAACATGCCGGCGAACTAAGTCAATTGGATATTCCGGTGATTACAATCGCTGTATCGAGCCTGACGAATGGATATAAAATTCTGTCGGATGGATTAGACCTTCGTTTGGCGGGTCTGAATATAGCAAACGAAACCCTTTCAAGAACAGCTGCCGGTATCGCTGGTAAAGGAGCTGGAGTATTGATTGGCCCTCTTTTTGGTCCAGCCGGCCTGGTCGTTATGCCGATGTGCCTTGGTTTGGCTGGAGCTTATAATGGAAACAGAATATCGAATCTCCTCAAAAGAACATATACGCAGAAAGAACGAAGAACTGTAATGGCAGCACTTACAGCCTTAATCAAGAAAGTGCAATCCGCATTACCAGAAAAACAACATATGAGAAATGAAAACTTTAACAGGGTAAAACACCAGCTCCGTAATCATAAGGTTTTTCATCATCTTTTACCTTCTTTAGAGACAAAGAATAAGGAAAAGCGAAGGTACATTGATAATAAAAACGATGAGCTTGAGAAATGGTTGACCAAGATACATTCCGATAGAATAAATATTGCATCGGAAACTGCTGACGTTCTGGATACTATATTCAGAAGCCAGGTGCATCCTCATGTATACCAAAAGGAATTACTTGATGTAGGTGAGAGTTTTGAGAGGTATATGCGGATTTAAAGGTAACGGCACTATTATAGGGGAAGAGCTCTTCTGGCTAGAAAGGGCTCTTTTTCGTTGTGCATTTTAAAAAGGGCAGCGTGTCCACCTACACTTCAAATAGAGAGCGTCTATGAAAATTCTCAGTGAGGATCCTTTACCTCCATATGCGTTATCCCGCCCACCCAAAAACCTCATCTGTCGTTAAGTGACACGGGGACAATGAACCTGTCACCCATCCCTCTGGCCCCATAATGGGGGTTCCGCAAATGGGCAGAGAAGACTTTGCTTTATTTTGCGGTACGAAAAAAGAACGTTCTTCTTTACGAGAGCAGGCAATCTGGACTGGGAGAAAAGGTCTCCTCACCATCATCCTTAGTTCAAGAATTAATCAGGTTTTAATCTCTCGAGATTCTTTTTAGTAATGTCAATCATTCGTTGATTTTCCTTTATTTTGTATATGGTCAGTGCATATTCAAAAGAATCAATACTTGCCTCAAACTTATTTAAGTCATGTTGGTTTTTCCCTAATTGAAAATACAAATCCCCCAAAAGGTACATAGATTGACTGTTAAGGCATTTATTTATTCCCTTTAAGCAGTAATCGACCGAATCTTGCAAATTCTGTTTCAATCTATAGACCCTGCTGAAATTATAATATATCTTGATTATGATATTTAAGTTAATATTTTCTGGTATTGATTTAATATGGGTTTCAATTTCTTTATATAAGTTGATTGCTTCGTTGTATCTTTCTAAATCAGTATAAAAGTTAGCTTTAGTAATTAATATTTCTATATCTATAATACTGAGCTTATTAACAAAATTATCTACAGATAAAGCAGCATCAATTTTCTCAAAACAATTTTCGTAATCCTTATTTATATAGAAGAGATAAATTGCTTCATACCATATTAAAATTTTTTGGTAGGAGGGTAATTTAGCTAGGGCTGTTTTACTCTCCACCGTTATAATTTGCTTAATTTCCTCATAATTTCTTTCCATCGCCGCCTTTTTCAATTGAAACAATACCTCATCAATATAATCTGACCTTTCACTAAGTGACTGTCTCACCAAAGTAGAAACCTCAATATTTAACCTTCTGCAAAGTAAGTACACCATTTCGATAGTGGGTGAACATTGCCCATTTTCTATCTTACTTAGCATAGCCTGAGTACATATTTGATCAGATACTTCTTGTTGAGTCATTTTCTGAAGCTGACGAATAGATTTTAAGTTCTTTCCAATAAGTTCTGTGAAATTCTCCATAAAAAAATCTCCAAATATAATTATTGTTATAAGTTTTGAAGTTAGTGTTTCATATCTTTTTAAAATTGATCAATTACCGCTATAGAACACTTCTTACAATAATTTAAGGGTTGGTTAAAGTAAGATATAATAAATTTGGGAGGGGTGTAGTATGCATAAAATTAAAAAACTAACTATAGTAATTCTATCATGTCTTAGTTTAACTTTGTATGGGTTTAGGGGAGAGATAGAAAATAGCAACACCAAAGAATACGTAAGTATGACGGAATCAAATTCTATTATTATTAATTATTCTGAGGAGGAAGATCCAGGAGCTGCTCACTAGATTAATTGCAATTTTTACATATTTTATTTAGATATAGTTAGTAGAAAAGAATATTTGATGAAAAATAGAGGGTTTCTTTAAAGAAACCCTCTATTTTTTTTGGGGAAATCACAGATAAAGATTAGTGTAAGGGCCCAAAATGCGATATCTTGACGACCTATTGAATTAGACTCAATAAACTATTCACATTAATCTAAGTTAAGATTTGAAAACCTCTACCTTATTTGGGATTTTAAATATAAGCGAAAACTGCCCATTAATTAACTAGTAGGTATTACTATGATAATCATTAAAAGTTGACTTCAAAAAAAGAAACCGGATATAAAAATGGAATTTAACCAATTTCCGTTGTTATATCTCCATTGACTTATTCAGTACATATCTGATTTAACTAAAGTTCCCCCTTCTAATAGTCGCCGCTCAAAAAATAACTATAATTATATACATTTTTAAATTTGTCAGGAATTATTTAACAGAAACACTGGGAATCGAATGGAATCCCCTATTTGGTTAAATTGGCGTTTTGATAAGGATTTAATCAGGTTATACAATAATCAATGTAGTACAAATTAAGTGCAAATGAGGTGAGATAATATGTTGGAAAAATTAACTAAGTTAGTTTCGGGTGGTGCAAAACCTGAGGCTTGGTGTGCTGATCCGGACTGCCCACAAGGTTACTTCTCTTGTAAGGATCCAGAAACTGGTTGGTATATGTGCTGCTACTGCGGAAATAATTGTTGCTACTAATAATTAATTAAAAAGTAGGGGAGATACTTTTCTCTCCTACTTTTTATAAAGGAATGCTTTTTGTGAAAATAAAGAATTCATACTTACTTAAGGGAATCAGATTAGCCATTAGTGTGGATAAATCATGGTTTATAAACACTGTTGTAATTAGGGTCATTACAGGGTTAATTCCAATAACGAGTGTGTGGTTAACCGAAAATATTGTGAACCAGGTTGTGGAATTATCTGAAACCGGTACATTTCGTAAAGAGCTAGCGGTGTTTATACTTTTCCAATTTATTATATTTGTCCTTACAATAAGTTCTACCAATCTCATTAATATAGTAAACAAGAGAATGGAGATGAAGCTAAGTTACGAATTAATAAAAATGGTATCAGAAAAATCCAGTACTGCACCCTTAATTTATTTTGAGAATCCTGAGTTTTTTCATCATCATGATCGGATACAGGGTGACCTGGGGAGAAAATTTTTACTTCCAATAAATAATTTATTCAGCATCTTTTCGTCCTTAATTACGATTTTTTCTTTAATTACATATCTATTAAATGTTCATATTGGATTGGTTATTCTTAGTATTGCTGCGGGAATTCCAATAGTTTATTTCCAATCTCGATATGGAAATAAACAATTTCATTTATTAATAACTCAAACGCCTTTTGCTAGAAAAGCGAGCTACTTAGCTGCTTTATTAAATGATAGAAACTCTATTAAAGAAATTCGATTATTTAATTTTAAAAAGTACATTATGAATGAATGGTCAATCTTATTTAAAAAAAATAACGATGAGGCCTTTTCTTTAATTAAGCGGAAAGAAAATGTGAATATCGCATTAAATATATTAGTTGAATTTTTATATGTTTTAAAGCTCGCTTTATTAATACTATTGATAATCCAGAAGAAGATAACCATCGGGGCTTTTATAGCGGTAACTAATTCGATACAGCGAACTAAGAGTGAGATGCGAAGTATATCAAATGGGTTGGCTAGTGTGTACAGTGAAAGCTTATATATATCTGATTTATATAAGTTTTTAGAATATGAAGACAAAACTCTTCACGCGAATTACTTTTTGGGAGAGACCCCTTTTCCAGCTCCTTTAAAAAAAGGAATAACATTAAGAGGAATAGAGTTTTCATATCCTGGGAGTAATAGAGATGTGCTAAAAGGCATAGATCTTGAGATAAAGCAGGGAGAGAAAGTTGCAATAGTAGGAAACAACGGATCTGGTAAATCTACTCTTATAAAATGTTTAATGGGAATTTATCCTATTAATCAAGGGGAAATTTTCTTTGATGATATTTCAATAAACAGCTTAACAGAAGCTTCACTTCATGAAAATATAACTGTTGTTTTTCAAGACTTTGTAAAATATAACTTGTCTTTAAGAGAGAATATTGCATGTGGAAACATACAAGAATTATCGAACTCTCCTAAGATCCAGGAAGCTTCAGAAGAAACTGGAATTCATCATCTTGCTGAAGATTTAAAGAATGGATATGATACACAATTAGGCAAAGTCTTACAGGAGGGGGAAGATCTTTCACTGGGCCAATGGCAAAAAGTAGCACTTACACGAGCTTTATTTAAAGGTGGTCAGATTTTTATACTTGATGAACCTACATCGGCTTTGGACCCTAAGTCTGAATTAGAGGTTTTTGAAAAGTTCAAGGAGATCTCAAAGGAAAGAACAACATTATTTATTTCTCACCGGATGGCTTCCGCACGTATGGCTGACAAGATTGTTGTCATGCAGGATGGAGAAATAATAGAAGTTGGTACTCATTTAGAACTGATGAAACAAGAAGGTGAATACTCGAAAATGTACAAAATGCAGTCTAAATGGTATGAGGAGTAGGAGGATAATATGGACTATTTAGTATTAATAGGAAGACTTTTACTTTTTACAATTTTTTTTAGCAGTGGTCTTGATAAAATGAAGGATTTCAACACTCACTTAGAAACATTGAAGGATTATAAGATTATTCCTCCATCCTTTATTAAGCTCTCTGGAGTTATTGGGATCTTTTTGGAATTAGTGTTAAGTACGTTTCTTTTAGTAGGAATTTTCCTGAAGGTAACAACATTCTTGTTAGGTTTGCTCTTAGTCACTTATACGTTATTTATTTCTATTAATCTAATTAGAGGGAGAAACAATATTTCCTGTGGCTGCGGGGGAGTTCTTGGAGAAAAGGTAATATCAAGTTCACTAGTGTTTAGAAATATTATTTTCATCCTAATTGCAGGGATTATCCTATTTACGGAAAGTTATTTGATGAGCATAGATGGCTTCTTCATTGGAATGAATGTAGGTGAAATTGTCACCCTGGAAGTCTTTGCAACTCTATTCACTTTTATTCTGGTAGTGTTATTAGTTCAGATATTTAGAAAGAGTCGTTTTATATATAAAAATTTCAGTAGTACTGATGAGGTGACGAAATGAGCACAGTGATGATTATAGCATATTCGGTACAATGGATTGTACTAGTATTTTTAATGGTTCTACTATATAGGTTATTAAAGTTGATAGGTAGATATATTCAACTTGCAGAAAGCGGGATGGCTGGTACTCAAAACCAAAATCCTATGGATATTGGACCGAAATTATATTCCAATGCTCCTTTAATTGAAACTAAATATATTGGAAGTAATGAGATGTTTTCATTAACAAAATGGGATGAATCAAAAAGCCAAAAGTTATTAATGTTTTTAGCGCCAGGCTGTAGCGCATGTGAGAAATTACTAGAGGATTTCACTACAGCTGAAAAGTTTATCAACACAGAGATTATAGGGGTGATTTCAACTAAAGGAAACAGTAAAAATTTTGACCTTTCCACACACCCTTATGTAAATCAACTTCAAGAAAAAAACATTCCTGTCATTTCGTCTAAAGCAATTGATAAGGGTTACAATATTAACACATTCCCTCATGGAATATTAATTGATAGGAATTTAAAAGTCATAGGAAAGTCTGTGTTATTCAACGAAGATTCAATTTACAAGCTAGTGGATAAGCAAAGTATGAAATCCGCTTAAATCTTGCTTAAATAAGAATTGAGGAGGGCTTAACTTGAAAAAAGTAATTGTAACGTCCTTATTGTCTGCAGTCGTAATAGCTTTAGTTATTTGGGTTACGAGTATAATCTTTTCTTACTCATATAGTGAATGGGGCTTCTTTATTGGTCTTGGCTTAACCGTTGTACTTTTCTTTTTTAGCAGTAGTGGCGGGGCTTTATCGAAAGGTGCCACGCTGGATGCAAGTGAGTCAAGGTGGAAAATCCAAGAAGACAATGAATTAAAAGCAAATGTCGGAGGAGTTTTTTATGGATCTGTTCTATTTACCGTCATTAGTTTTATCTTCATGATAATCACATATTTTTAGATTGGTGTATAACTATAATAAGTAGTCACACCTGATTAAAAGGTTCCTTTAAATGAAAAATTGTTTTTAATAGAAGGGGATAAATCATTTTGGCACTACTATGGAGGTTCCCCAACTAATTCAATACCAAGTTTATTTCCTACTGTATAATCGCCGACGTGAAATGGAATTTAATATAGGCAGATTACTATATATAAGTGGAATTACTTTCTGCAATAATCTTGAAATGGTTCAAACTATTATTATTAAACGTTAAGCTAGACCTTAGCATAATTTTTCAGGTTATTAAAACAGTAAATCTTTTTCTGGTATACCTCATCCCATTGAGCTGCCGGGAAAGAGTTATCTACGTTGTATGGGCAGAGGAGGGGAAGGGTTTATGAAAGTATTAAAAATTGCACTAAGTACGTTGTTAGGGTTGGTTGGAATTGTTTTGATAAGCTGTATCCCCACGTTTTTTAAAAATGGATGGAACCTAAATTTGTTGTTGTATATCCAAGAGGTATGGTCTGTTACTAAAACAATCTTTTCCCCGTCAGACTGGTACTTTGAAAAGCACGTAAATCATAAGATTATAGAAAGCCCTCTAATTTCTTACATAGTTGATAACTATATATATTCGTTAACTATTCTCTTATCTTCGCTTTTAATCGCCTTTGTTCTGGGCTTCGCTTTTGCTCTATCGATCTTTTTCTTTTCACGGAAAAAGATTGTTTTTCGATTGTTAAATAGTTTAGAAGCATTACCCGATTTGATATTTATCTTCGCATTGCAACTATTCGTTGTCTGGTTTTATAAGGTGTATGGGATTATATTATTTGAATTTGTGTATTTAGGAGAAGAGAGAATTTATTTATCTCCTATCATTTCATTAAGTATTTTACCTACCATCCTCTTTTTTAAAGTGATTTTGCTTTTGCTTGAGGAAGAGTGGAATAAAGAATATGTTCAGTTAGCAAAAAGCAAAGGGATGGATAAGTTTCATATTCTATTACACCATTGCATTCGGAATATAAAAAAGAATATGATCATTCAATCAAAACCTATTGTATGGGCAACTATTTCCAGCTTGTTGGTAGTGGAGTATCTGCATAATTTTTATGGGATTGTAAGGTTAGTATTCTTTGACACGCGGCCATTTATAATCGCTGTTGCACTTGCATTACTCTTTGTGCCGTTTTTTCTGATCTACAATCTGCTTCAAGTACTCTTCAAAATAGAAGAAAAAGAATTAGAGTTCAGTGAAAATGAATTATTGTTTCGAAGAGTAAGTTTTCTATCTTGGGATTCTAGCGCATTACAGATGAAAAATGTTTTGAGTAAGTTAGTTTTTTTTACTAAACAATTTACTTCGGCTACCCTTCATTTGATAAAAAGACCTAAGTTTTTATTCGGGTTTATCTATTTAGTGGGTTTTGTGGTCATAAGTGTGTCCTACCCTTATATAAAAGATGTACCAATTGAGCGAATCGGTGTTTATAAGGATGACTCTGGAGAATATCACTCTCCTCCACATCCTCCTGGAGAAGTGTTGCTGGGAACCGATACCTATGGCTACTCTATCTTTGATATTTTAATGACAGGAGCAAAATATACCATATTAATTTCAGCATTGATTGCCTTGTTGCGTATAGTAATAGGATATTTTTTAACCATACCTTATATATTTTGGTTAGGGCGAAAATCAAAATTTGTTATTAACAAAATAGCAGATGGAATGCAATTTATCCCTCTGACGTTAATTGCATATGTACTATTAGTTCAACCAGTCTTCTTTTTAGAAAGGGATAAAGCAATAGCTGAATCGTTAATACTTGAAAACACATTATTAGAAATTGGAATCTTGGTTATCTTTGTTGTTCCAATTATGGTCAATACTCTGGGGAATGAGGCTGACTTGGTTTTAAAGAAAGATTTTAACCAGGCAGCCATAATGTTGGGAGGTAGTAAAACTCGTATTTTCCTCAAACATATAACTCCACATTTACTTCCTAAATTGTTTTTCTTATTTGGACAGCAGATGATTCTTGTATTACAAGTATTTATGCACCTTGCTGTTTTTTCTCTTTTCTTGGGAGGGACCATTAGTATGGGAGGGTATGGAGTATCACAATCCCTTTTAAACGAATGGACTTACTTGTTTGAGGGGATGAGGATGGCGATTATGACAGGAAGATACTGGTTTATTATTCCTGTACTGCTTTTGTATATAATTCTAATCTTTTCTATACAGGCTGTCATCAGTAGTATTATTGAACAGTTACAAGCTAATATAGGTGTTTTCCCTAAGTCACAAAAGAAACATCAATCTGAAGTAGTGGAAAAACATCTTGTTAAAAAAGAAAGACAAGAGAAAAGTATTGTAGGGAACAAAAGTGATGATTTTTCAGTTGTAAGTCGATCTTATTAACACCTCGGATTCGGATCTAAAATGATTTCACAAGCAGGACCTTTCCCCAAGATAACAAGGGAAAGGTCCTGCTTCCTAATTTAACTTCTCTATTTACCTCAAAGGTCTAGGAAGATGAAGATTTTTATATATAATAATTTTTATCCTTGGGAGTCTTATATAGACCTCTAATCATTTTAGTTGTATACATAGTCTGAAATTCAGGTGGGATACACTTCATCATACTCATTGTATACCTGTTTATATGCAATGAAGGATTTAGTAAAGAGCTCTTTACTTTGTAAGTGTTGACCTTGTGGATAATTGCTATGAAAATTCTCAGTGAGGCTCCTCTACCTCCATATTCGTTATCCCGCCCACCCAAAAATCTCATCTGTCGTTTGAATGATTTCAGGCTCTTCCTCCGGTGAAATGAACTCCAAGTTTTTGATAGTGGTAAGTCCTGCCATAGCTGAAGGGGTATCCATGATAGTAACAGCTGCCCCCTTAGGTACAAAATCAAAGATCTCTTGTACATCTTCATTCAACAGCCTGATACAGCCGAGTGATTGTTCTTTGCCGATGGAACCTTCCTCGATTGTCCCATGTATGGCGTAATCACCCATTCCCAGTCCTGCTTCCCCGAACATATTTGATCGCATTCCCTGCGGGTCCAATACACGACTTTCGATAGAAAACGTCTCTGCAGGAGTAGAATTGTTTTTCCCAAGCCCGACTGGCGCTGTACTCATAATATAGGGAGAGTTTTTCACCATTAAGGTAAAGGCACTCTTGTCAATCACCACTTCCACCGGGTTAAACGGAATATGGATAGCTTCCTTGGAGGAGCTATCCATAATATTCGGGTATACCATTTCGGCAATATTCTGGGCATCTTTGTGATAGATCCATCCCCCGTTCCCGGAAAGTGTTGGTGCGACTTGGTTTGAACCCAGAAATAGCTCTTTTGGAATAAAGCTTAAATAGTTGTCAGGATAATCGTTTACCAAGCTTTCAAGGTCTGCCGGGGGTGCTCCCTTTTCATCAATATAAGCTTTCAGGGCTGTCCTGAGGAGATTCGTGCTGATATAGGTATAAGAGTAAGGGTCTTCCGGCTCATTTAGATTGTTCAAAAATCGTATTCTAACAGGTTCATCCAGCGTTGAATTATATTCGGCAACGACAAATGCCTGCTCCTTTACCCGGTCACTCTTCAGTGGCAGAACTTCTTGTGAAAGGGTGGAATCTGCCGACCTGACGCCGTATAAAAGCAAATTCTTATTGGAAAGTTCTTTTCCCATGCTTATGGCTTTAGAGTATAAAGAGTTCTCCACTTCTTGAAGCGGGGTGTCAACTGGGAAATAAAATATATAGGGAATGTCTTCGGTTTCGTAGACAACCTCCATGCCGGTATCCCAATCTTTTAACTGGGCAACCGCCATCCTAAGGTTGTCTCCTTTCCAAAACAGCATTCCCAGTATAAAAACGTTCACTAGAATAAGAGAGGCAATAATGGTTTTAAGGTAAAAAGGTACTTTCATTGCAGAAGGGGCGTCAAGTTCTTGATGATGCGGCTCCATCATTTCCTCTAAAGACTTACAGGCAGCCTTCGCCTTATAGTAGTAGGGAGACTCTACTTGAGCTGCCTTTTGATAATGGAGGTAAGCCTTCACTAACGCACCATCTTCTTCCCATTTTTTCGCCAGGTGGTAGTGAGCCTCCGGGGATTGGGGATCTTTATAGCGTAGAACCTTTTCAAAATACTGAGGGTCGCTCTTCGACAGATAGAGGTTTTTATGCAGCTTCACGAGGTTTTTTTTAACATGGCTTTCAAATTGGCTCATGTATTATCGATCCTTCCTTTTATAGATTGAAGGTATTAGTAGTTTAGCTGGCGTCTGTGAGTGCAAATGAAGTTAAAAGCAGGTTGAAATGGCTGGATAGGTTGGTAAGGTTAATTTATAGTTGTGCATTAAAAGATACCCAAACACTCACTATAGTGGTTTTTATTGTTCTTTATAATGAACAACTTATTAAAGCTAGTCTACACTATTTTTTTGTGACAGTAAAGTGAAAAGTACATATTTTTCTGTATAAAGAACAAAAAGGTAGCGGAGTGTCTGAATATAAGAATTAAGGGGGGATAAAATTGAGGTAACTGTAACCTACAGTAAGAGAGGCATGAATTACTACTTCGGAGTGTTGGCGGTACAGATTTTTATTAGCACCATTATGGATGGCAACTGTTTCATCTGAAACGGTATGAAGTGAGCGGCACACCGAACTGATATGACCTTCCTTTCGAAAATCTTACATTTAAGCAGATGTGGAAATGGAGACAGAGAACTTATAAGAATAAAGGAGGCATCAGAGGGCGGTACCTTGCCAGACTATTCACTTAGCCTAGGCTGAAGGCTGTATAGGAAGGAAAAGTAAAATGTATTCATAAAAAAAAGGACCAGCTTTAGTAGACTGATCCTCCTTCCTGCGTAGGTCGGGATTCGGAACCTCTCCGTCCATCTTAAGTACCTACACAACTTTTCCTAATTCGGTTTTTAAAATCTCTTCTACTTCAATTTCCGGTTTTAACTCACTGATCATTTCTATAAAAGGAATGACAAGGTCAGGGTCAAATTGTTCGCCGGAACAGCGGACGATTTCCTTTAATGCTTCTGCAGCGGATCTGGCTTTCTGGTAGGGGCGGTTTGTTGTCATGGCATCAAAACAATCTACAATGGTCAAGATGCGGGCCTCGAGAGGAATATCATGTCCTGCTAATTGATCAGGATAGCCCCTCCCGTCAAAACGTTCATGATGATGGCGTATCATTGGAAGGCAATGCTGAAACTCCTTGATAGGTTCCACTATCTGCTCTCCCCAGATAACGTGCATTTTGATGGTTTCCCATTCCTCTTGATCTAACTTAGAGGTCTTGTTCAATATTTCAGTAGGAACCTCCACTTTGCCGATGTCATGCAATAACGCACCATATCGTACATTTTTAACAATAGCCGGTGACAATCCCATCTTTTTTGCTAGCAGTTCAGCATACTCCATGATTCTTTCAGTATGACCGTAAGTGTAGCGATCCTTTGAATTAATGATCATCAGAAACGTTCTTAAGGACTGCAGAACCTCATCTTCGTCTTTTGAAGAGAACTGATATTTTCCTTTTAGTTCATCAATGACAGAAGTGTATAACTGCACCTTATTTCTGGTGCTGTATTTCGTTTTATACAGAGCTTGGTCGGCCAGCATGATGAGCTGTTCACGCCTTGCAGCCATTTCCGGGGAGGTAGAAACGCCAATCGAAACAGTGACTCTTTTTTGCGGCATATGTTCAATTCCATAGAACTCATGGCTGGCTACTTTTTCTCTAATGGACTCGGCAATTTTCATAGCTTTATCAGTGTCTATATTAGGCAGGATGATAGCAAATTCTTCTCCGCCATACCGGCATGCTATTCCCGTTTCTGGAATGGTATCTTTAACTATTGCCGCTAATTCAGAAAGCAGTTTATCTCCCTGAGGGTGTCCAAACGTATCATTATATATCTTAAAGTGGTCAATATCCAATAATAGGAGGGCCACTTTATCTTCAGTTTCTAATGATTTTTCAAATTGTTCTTGAAAGAATCGATGATTATATAATTTTGTCAATTCATCTACTTCACTAAGCGCGCGGAAGTGATCGAACATCTGATAATAACTGCGGTAAGAAACACCGAGTGTCCACATAATGGCACAAAATACAATCATGCCCATCATGCCTTCGTACTGTACGACGACGGCCATGATCAATCCCAGGGCCATCATGGTAAAGAAAATGAGAACAGCCTTTCGATCGAAGAAAAGCTTTAAATAAAAAAATAAGGGTTTATCATCTCTTAACGCCAAATACGTTGAGAGCAACAATACATTGGTTAGATAAAAGCCAATGGAAAAGGCGATAAATGCCGGTAAATTAAGAATATAAGACGCAGTTTCTACATTATAAAATTGATAATAAAACAAAAATCCGACTAATGCTGACAGGCAGAATTGTATGCCATTAAAAAAGTGGTTAATCCATTTTTCAGGGTTGATCACTACTAATAAAATAAACATGGCACTACAAATCAGGAGAACTGTGTACGTGCCATAGATTAAACCAGCAGTATAAAGTAAAGGGGTTACCAGGGACAGGGTATCACTGGAAGGAAGAACGATAGGCTTTAGATCAAATAAAGTAGCAGCTGCCGCAAAAGTGACGACTATAACCCAAGTATCTATATTTATAGGTCTGTACAAATGAGAAAAAGTAATGAGAAAGGTAAGCAGGCATAACACTTGATAACCAAGCAATCTATAGTTATGTTTCAAGCCCATTCACTTCCTTGTAATTTTTCTTACCTTTTACCATTGCTGCATAAAAGAACAAAATGACGCCTAATGAAAATACAATATCTCCCAAGCTGATGATGGTCTGGTGGGGATACGGATGTTGAAGAAAGAAAATATCGCCTAAAAAGTTCAGGTGTGTTTGGTCAGTAAGCGCGGTATGCTTTCCATATGTACCGGCTAAAAGGGCTGGGACATCCTGCGGAGAGAGAATCCTTGCAGCATCGATGTCTACCGGCATACGGCCGCCGTTTGCTACCATGACGGCAACATTAAGCAGAATTCCAATGACCATATATTTGAATCCAGGAAACTTTCTATTGAAGAAGCAGAATAGAAGCAAACCCATATTACTTATAATGACTGCCCATAATAAATGTTCACTCAGAAAGAAAATAGACGAAAATTGAACTAAAAAGGATGCTGCTATGATCCAGGGATGTTTTAGGGATATGGATAAAAGCCCTTGAAAACTGCCCCCGAGAATTAAGGCAATAATGATTCCAATTACAATACTATCAATGAACATGAAGATCCCTCCAAGTGATTAAAAGAACCTACAAAGAGCTGGACATATGCTCTTCCAGCTCTTTGTAATTAATAAGGAAATAGAATTTATTATAATTTAAATTAAACCTTATCCTAATCTGAAACCGGATACAGATGAAAGAACGAAAAGAGTGGCAAAGAATAAAAAACTAATCAATTTGAACTTCATGGGTATTCACATCCCTCTTTGTTAAATTTGTATTGAATTTCAATTCACTTTACGTTAAGTCAGTTTCCATCCGAATAATGGCTTGTAAAAATGGTTTTGTAGAGTAGTCAGTAAACGTTTCATATTAATATCTCTCCCGATCAATAGTTTTTAACCAAGTCTGAATCCGGAAACAGCAGAAAGAACAAACATCGTCCCGTAGATAAGAACCATCGTAATTCGTAGTTTCATTGATATTTACCTCCTTTTAATTTGTGCTTGACAAGCAAAAGGATCAATATGTAAACAGAAAGCCCATTATGAATGATCATAATGGGCATATTATCTCAAGGTGTAATCCTCGCTTGCAGCTGGCTGGCTTTGTACTGATGATAGTACTTTAGCCCCTGTAGCTTTGCGCCCCACCATTTCTAGTGATTTGCCCTTACGAAAATATTAAGTTGTTAGGTAAATAAACCTAGGTTTAAATGCCTATGTCTATAATAATACTAACTTTCAAAAAATAACAGCATAAATTTTCGACAAATTAATATTTTTGTGTTTTAAGTGGAAGGGTGTTTAATACTACGATGATTACTAGTAGCTGATTATTATTATATTTACAAAGTGTGATGGGGATAAAAACTAGTGAGAATATAAATAGTAGCTTTAAGTATGCTGAAGTGTTTTTTTAAAGTTATTATTTTAGAATTATAATTTTTTGTGAGAATGACTACATTAATGCTCTGAACTTTGTCGAATGAAAATTTATAAACTTTACGAAACTTTCAGGGAAAGTCAGATACTTAATATGTCCCTAACTTAACTAATTTCACTTAAATAAATAGTTTGGGGGAAAGGAATTCTCGTGATTTAGTGCTTTAAAGTACCAAAAGGGACTGTCCCTCTTAGCGCTTTAAAGCGCTAAATCGCATGGGACTAAGTATCTGGGATAGGTATTAAACAAACGTTTAATTAATATGAGGAAAGTCCTTTCAGTTCTAGGTACATTCAGGACATGTATTTAATAAAGACAGAAAAAGACGAACTCTTTAAAGTGAAAGTGTTCGTCTTTTTGGCGTTTTTCTGGCGCGGTTATTGATTTCTCTTTTTTTCTTCTGGCACAGTTATCTTTTATCTAGCAACTATATTTCTAGTTATCTCGGCAAGCGGAAAAATTCCTTGTTTTCACTGTAGTTTCCTGCTAACCGGCCCAGAGGCTGCAGCTTATCCAGATTGATTTTGTAATTGCCTAAGTAGTACTCTTCTTCAATGTGGTACTTTACCATTCTGCCGATGATCAGGTGGTCGCTTCCCAGCTTGATGATTTGTTCGAGTTGGCATTCCATATGGATTGGGGCTTCTTTCACTCTCTTAGGTTTAACAACAGTACTGTCGATTGGTGTGAGCCCGGCTTCTTCAAATTCATCGGTGGTGCTTGGGAGGTTTTCTGCACTTTTCTGCATGGGATTTCCCAGGGATGCTGGAACCACATTGATGACAAATTCTTTCTGAGATCGGATATTGACCAGTGTATCCTTTTCCGTACCTTCCCTTTCTCCAACTCCTGGGCCTACTGAAATACAAAGCATCGGAGGATTTCTGGAGGCTACTGTAAAGAAACTGAATGGTGCTAAATTTAGTTCTCCTTTTTCTGAAATAGTTGATACCCAGGCGATGGGGCGGGGAACCACAGAGCCACTTAACAATTTGTAAACATTTTTTACTTCAAGCTGAGTTGGATCAAATTCCACTTTGCAGGACTCCTTCCACATTATATCTTCGGCTTAACAATTAATTCCACACAGGTACCCTCCTATTCTAATACGCACACATAATAAATTGTCAACTGGTATTCTAATTACTTTCCAAGCAGTGGTTCCAGAGTGAAACGCCTCATATGTTTCACGAATAAGATTAAACGTTTCAATACTGAAACACATTAGGTGAAGTGAACTATCGAAAACCCTTTCATTTTAATTTTTTGAAAGTTGGCACACTTCTTGCATCTTTATCGGCAAAGGGAAACCAAGAAGGAGATGACACTATGGAGAATTTAAAACCCTTGGCAGGTTTAAAGGTATTAGAGATGGGCCAACTGATTGCCGGGCCATTTACCACCAGAATATTAGCGGAATTCGGCGCGGATGTCGTCAAGGTGGAGCCCCCGGGTAAGGGTGATCCGCTGAGAGACTGGCGCCATATTTATAAAGGCAGTTCACTGTGGTGGAGAGTTCAGTCAAGAAATAAAAAGTCTATCACCGTGAACTTAAGGAGTGAGGAAGGACAGGGAATTATCCGGGAGCTTGTGAAAGACTGTGACGTGGTAGTGGAAAATTTCAAGCCGGGCACCCTCGAGAAATGGGGACTGGGTTACGAGCAGTTAAGCGAAATCAACCCGGGTCTTGTGCTGGTCAGGGTGTCAGGTTACGGACAGGATGGGCCGTACAAAGAGAAGCCGGGATTTGGAAGCATTGGAGAATCCATTGGCGGGCTTCGTTATATTACCGGTTATCCTGACCGGGCACCTACTCGTGTAGGGATCAGCATCGGAGACTCGCTTGCAGCGTTGTACTCCGTGATTGGCACATTGATGGCTCTATATCACCGTGATGCAAAAGGAACAGGTGAAGGGCAGGTAATCGATGTCGCATTATACGAAGCGGTGTTCAGTCTAATGGAAGGAAGTCTCCTGGAGTACGATAAGCTCGGTGTTACTCGGGAACGTACCGGGTCCTCGCTGCCGGGTGTGGCTCCGTCCAATACATATCCATGCAAGGACGGGAAGTATATTGTCATTGGAGGGAACGGAGACAGTATTTATAAGCGTTTGATGGCTGCGATTGGACGTGAGGATTTGGCAGCTGACCCTCAATTTGCAACAAATTCCGGCAGAGCTGCGCAGGCCGATCTTTTAGATGAGGTCATTGGCGCCTGGACGCAGACACTGCCGTTTGAGGAAGCATTGGCCATTTTAGATGAAGCCAATGTTCCAGCTGGAGGGATTTATAGTATGGAGGACATTGTCAAAGACCCTCACTATGAGGCCAGGCAGATGATTCAAAGCTTTAAATTAAATGATGAAGAAGATATCAAGATTCCGGGAATCATTCCGAAAATGAGCAAAACACCGGGGGAAACAGAGTGGCTTGGACCTGAACTTGGTGAACATACAGAAAAGGTGCTTGAAGAGTGGCTGCGCTATGATTCAGATAAAATTCAATCCCTAAAAGAGAAAGGGGCTATCTAAAAAATGCAAAGGATACTGATCCAGGAGGTTGGACCAAGGGACGGCCTGCAGATGGAACCTGAGTTCTTCCCTACAGAAAAGAAAGTCGATCTGATCAATCAATTGAGTGATGCCGGGGTTGATAAGATAGAGGTTTCATCCTTTGTTTCGCCAAAGGCCATTCCGAATCTTAGAGATGCCGAGGAAGTTTTTCAAAGTATTAATAGAAAAGCTGGGGTTACGTATACAGCGCTGGTTCCAAACCTTAAGGGAGCAGAAAGGGCGGTTGCGGCTGGTGCCAATGAACTCAATCTTGTCGCTTCTGTCAGTGAAACTCATAATCAGAAAAATGTTCGTAAAACGGTTGATGAGTCTTTTGAAGGGTTTCAAGAGATTATGAGATTGGCAGGTGCTCATGAAATTCCCGTCAACGGAACGCTTGCCACCACATTTGGCTGCCCTTTTGAAGGAAGCATTGATGTACAGAAGGTCCTCCAATTAGTTGGTCGCTACCTGGAAATAGGAGCTTACGGCATCACGCTTGCCGATACGACCGGAATGGCTGTGCCGAATCAAGTATACAGACTATGTTCGGAGGTTCTCGACCGTTATCCGGATGTTCCGATCACTCTGCACTTCCATAACACGAGAGGAATGGGGTTGGCTAATGTGGTTGAAGGCATCCATGCAGGAGTGGTGCGCTTTGATGCTTCTGTTGGTGGTTTGGGCGGCTGTCCGTTTGCGCCGGGAGCAACCGGAAATATTTGTACAGAAGACTTGGTTCACATGCTCAAATTCATGGGGCATGAAGTCAGGGCGGATCTTTCGGCGCTGATCGCAGCATCCCGGTTTTTACAGAGTGAAATTGGCCATGAAGTGCCGGGGCAGGTTATTAAGTCAGGGCTGATAACCGACTTGCATTCCGCTTAAAGGAGGTGATAAGCAAATGGGCAAGACGCTATTCGAAAAAATATGGGATCAGCATGTGATTGAAACAGGTTTGGAACAACCGTTGTTGTACATTGATCTCCATCTGATCCATGAGGTTACATCCCCGCAGGCTTTTTCAAGACTTGATGAAGTGGGGAGGAAAGTCAGGCGTCCGGATTTGACGTTTGCCACAGCAGATCACAATGTACCAACGTCTGACCGCAGTCAGCCGATAACAGATGAATTAGCGAGGAAGCAAATTGAGTTCTTGCAGAAGAACTGTGAGAAGCATGGTATCCAGTTTTTTGGGCTCGATCATCCTGATAACGGCATTGTTCATGTCATTGCACCGGAAACCGGGTTGACGACGCCGGGGAAAACCATCGTTTGCGGGGACAGTCACACATCGACGCATGGAGCGTTTGGAGCGCTCGCATTCGGGATTGGTTCGAGTGAAATTACGCATGTCCTTGCCACACAGACACTGCTTCAGTCAAAGCCGAAGCAAATGCAGATTTCCATTGAAGGAGAACTGATGGAGGGTGTTACCAGCAAAGATGTGATACTGTATATCATCGGCAAAATCGGCACAAACGGGGGTGTTAACCACATTATCGAATTTACCGGATCCGCCATTGAAAGGATGTCGATGGAACAACGGATGACACTTTGCAATATGGCGATTGAGGCAGGGGCCAAGACTGGGCTGGTGGCACCAGACGAGAAAACCTTTGCCTACCTAAAAGGAAGGAAGTATGTACCTAAAGGCGAGGAATGGAAGCAGGCTGTAAAGGACTGGGAAACATTGAGATCGGATGCAGGTGCTGTCTATGATAGAGTCATCGAGATCAAGGCAGAATCCATACGGCCGCAAATCACATGGGGCACCAATCCGGGGCAGGTCGTGGATGTCGAGGGAGCAGTGCCGGAAGAATCGAGTTATCGTCCTGAGGAAAAGGAAAATCTCCGGAGGGTACTCGACTACATGGATCTCTCTCCGGGTGACAGGCTGCAGGACATATCGGTTGACCGGGTGTTCATCGGATCCTGCACCAATTCCAGGATTGAAGACTTACGTGCGGCAGCAAAGGTGGCAGAAGGGTATACAGTTCATCCAGATGTTCGGGCCATGGTGGTTCCTGGTTCCTATCATGTAAAAAAGCGCGCGGAACAAGAAGGATTGGATCACATTTTTAAAAAAGCAGGCTTTGAATGGAGAGAACCGGGGTGCAGCATGTGTGTCGGGATGAACCCTGATATCTTGCAACGGGGTGAACGGGCAGCTTCCACTTCAAACCGGAACTTTGAAGGACGGCAGGGTGCCGGCGGAAGGACGCATCTGGTCAGTCCGGTGATGGCTGCCGCTGCCGCTATCAAGGGTCATTTTACAGATATCCGGGATTGGGAATACCGAAACGAGGTGAATGTCGATGGAACCATTTCAAACACATAAAGGAAAGACGGTCTCTATCTATCGATCAGATATTGACACCGATATCATCATTCCGCAGCAGTTTTTAAAGCGGATTGAGCGGGATGGGTTCGGCCGGTTCCTTATGTTCAACTGGCGTTATGATTCAAAGGGTGAGGCTGTTGAGGATTTTCCTTTGAATGCCCGGAAGAACAGCGATGCTTCCATTTTACTGACCGGGAAGAATTTCGGCTGCGGATCTTCCAGGGAGAATGCGGTGTGGGCCTTGCTGGATTACGGTTTTAAAGTCATCATCGCCCCTTCTTTTGCCAACATTTTTAAAATCAACAGCTCTAAAAATGGTATTCTTTTAATAGAACTTCCAAAAGAAACGGTAGAAAAGCTAATTCAGTTGAGTAATGAAAATAAGGGGTATGAATTAACGGTCGATTTGGTGAAGCAGGTGCTGACGGATGGAGCAGGAAATACGATTGCTTTTTCAATCGACCCGTTAATCAGAAAAAAGCTGCTGCTTGGGCTGGATGATATTTCGATGGTACTGGAGTATGAAGAGGAGATACAACGGTTTGAAGAAAGACGCTCTTTTTATTCCAGTCCCGTAACGGGATAATTCCACTTTAAATAGTCAGAATAAAAAGATTTTTAAAACAAGGGGGAAACACTGTGAAACAGAGGAGAGAACCAATCAAAAGCAAGAAGGTTTGGGCTATTATTATCGGTATTTTCTTATTATCTGTGCCATGGTACTTACCGGCGGGGTCCAGTTATATTATCATGGGAGCTCCGTACTGGGGCTGGATTGTTGTGATTGCTTCGTTGGCGATGTCGGCTTATCTGACGCATGTGTTAAAGCATGAGTGGCAAATAGAAGATGAGGAAGCGGAGGGGGATCTATAATGACAGATTTAGCATTTGGAGGCTGGTCCGGCATTTTTATCATGGCAGTGTATGGTCTGATTATGCTTGGAATCGGGTTTTTCACCTATCTTAAGCATAGAGGGATTCACCAGTCCAACAAAGAGTATTACTTGGGCGGCGGGAAGCTGAGCTTGTTTGTCCTATTCTTCACCTTCTTTGCCACGCAGTACAGTGGAAACACCATTATCGGATATGCGCCCAATGCCTACCGGATAGGCTTCGGCTGGCTGCAATCGATCACGTTTTTCATTTTGATCGTTGTTGGCTATTTGTTATTTGCTCCAAGGCTGTACACAATCAGTAAACGATATTCGTTCATCACTCCTTCTGACTGGTTGGATAAACGATTCAACTCTAAGGCGGTAACGATTTTCGGCTCACTGTTGATGCTTTACGGGCTTGGTAACTACCTGCTTGAACAGCTCGTAGCAATCGGACAGGGTGTAAGCGGTCTTACTGGCGGAACAGTTCCTTACCAGTTAGCAGTTGTTTTCTTTGTTATTATCATGTTGATTTACGGATGGCTCGGCGGAATGCGCTCGGTCGCTTATACGGATACAATGCAGGGGATTGCCTTGCTTGTAGGTGTATTCATCCTTTTGATAGGATCGATCATTTACTTTGGAGGGCTTCCGACTGCGACGAGTTATATGGAAGCGTATTCACCGGAAAAGCTTGGGGTTCCGGAATCAGCCGGCATTGCGAAGTGGTTCAGCTTGTTGATCATCGTGGCGATAGGCGGAGCGATTTATCCTCACGCGATTCAGAGGATTTTTTCTGCAAGCAGTGAAAAAGTACTGAAGAAATCATTAACGCGTATGGTTTGGATGCCGTTCATCACCGCTGGATTCGTTTTTGTCATCGGAATCATCGGAATCAATGCGTTCCCTGGGCTTGAAGTGGGAGAGTCAGAGCAGCTGGTCGGTATGATGGCCAATGCGTTGGCAGCTGAAAATGCCTTTTTCTATTGGGCGATGGTGATTTTATTCGGAGGAATAATAGCGGCGATCATTTCAACAGCCGATTCAGTACTGCTGACTTTCTCGTCCATTATTTCAAAAGATTTATATGGACGCTATATCAGCCCGAATTCTTCAGAGAACAAACAGATCCTTGTCGGGAAGCTTGTGGGTATTGCAGCGGTTGCCGTTTTGCTTATGATTGCCTGGTTCCCACCGGCAACCTTGTATGAAATCTTCGTTTTGAAGTTTGAAGTGCTTGTGCAAGTGGCACCAGCCATTATTCTTGGACTTTATTGGGACCGACTCCATAAGAATGCTGTATTTACAGGAATGGTGGTCGGAACAGTTATTGCCGCTTCGATGACGTTCATGGACATCCGGTTCCTTGGTGTGTTGAGCGGAGTATGGGGTCTTACTGCTAACCTGATTATCTGTGTGATCGGAAGCCTTGTCCTGACTGTTGATGTGAAAGAGAAGGCGGAAACGAAGCAGGTTATTGGATTCTAATATTTTTAAGAAAAAGTCAGTCGTCGTGGCTGGCTTTTTCTTTTGGGAGTGACGGTCTCTCTAAAAAGGATATTGGCCGCCTTTTATCGAAAAAAGAAAGGAGATACGAAACGGGGTGTTGACCGTGATGCAGAAAATAGCATTTATCAGTTATTATCATTTAACGGAGAAGGTACAGAACGTTGTAAGAGAATTGAACAGCTCCATTCCAGTAGAAATCATTGAAGTGGAGCTGGGTGGTTCGGAAGCATTGGCGGAGAGACTTGATGCAGATGAAGAGATAGCTGTCATTGTGTCACCTAAGGGACATGCTGAGTTTATTAAGGAGTTGAAACAAACTCCTCTTGTGATTGTTAATGTGTCGGATACCGATTTTCTTGTAGCGCTCCATAAAGCGGCAGAAGTCTCAAGTGAGGTAGTAATCATGAGGTACGGCAATATTTTTGAAGAGTTCCAGCCATACGACCATTTATTCAACCTGACCATCCACTATGACAGGTATCTTTCTACTGCTGAAGCGGCGGAGAAGGTGCACCAGTGGGTGGGAAAAGGAGTCAAAACAATTATAGGGACCTCTGTCGTATATAAAGAAGCCCTGAAGGCAGGTGCTCACGCTGTCTATTTGTATTCCTCCAATACCTTGAAGGAACAAATTCAGCAGGCCATGGAGATTGTCAAATCCAGAGAACAGGATCAGGCAAAACTGAGATGGATCCAGGCGGCAATCGCCAGTACGAACCAGGCTGTGCTGTCCACCGACCATGAGGGCAGGGTGACGCTGGCTAATGAGCAGGCTTTTACACTATTAGGGTTGGAAAATACAGAGATTCTCAATCGGGATATTAGTGAATTCTTTCCGGGGATTGAAGTTGGACCTGTCCTTAAGAGTGGTCACTCGGTTGAAAACTTTATCGTGGCTGATCGGGAACTAATAGCCAATATTACTCCCATAAAAGTGGAGGAAAGGATTATCGGATCGGTCTTCTTCCTGCAGGAAATGTCCAAGGTCAGCGACGCTGAGACAAAAATCAGAAAGGAGTTGACGAAGAAAGGGCTCGTTGCCAGGTATACATTTGGTAGTATCATCCACCAATCCAATGCAGTTGAATCTGTAATTAAAAGAGCCAAAATCTATGCGGGAACCGACTCCTCGATTTTAATTCAAGGAGAAACGGGAACAGGTAAAGAGCTGTTTGCTCAAAGTATCCATAATGGCAGTCCAAGAAGGGGCCAGCCGTTCGTGGCCATCAATTGCAGTGCACTGCCCGAACAACTGCTTGAGAGTGAACTGTTCGGATATGCAGAAGGAGCCTTTACCGGTGCCAAGAAAGGTGGAAAAAGGGGCCTGTTCGAACTTGCCCACGGAGGAACGATCTTCCTGGATGAGATCGGTGAAATCAGCGAGAGCCTGCAAGCGAGGCTGCTCCGGGTCCTGCAAGAGAAGGAGATTATGAGAGTCGGCGGTGAGACTGTAATCCCGGTTGACGTCAGGATTATCAGTGCCACCAACCGGGATCTTCGTAAGATGGTCGATTCCCGTGTGTTCCGAGAAGATTTGTATTACAGGTTGAACATTCTGGACTTGATTCTGCCGCCATTGAGAGAGCGGGTGGATGATATACCCTTGCTAGTGAATCATTTTATTATGAAAAACAGTCCCTCTTTTGCCGGAGTAGTAGAGAAATATCCGGCGGTTTTGGAAAAGTTGAAGGGACTGCCGTGGAAAGGGAACATCCGGGAACTCGAAAATCTGGTCGAGCGGATGACTGTCATTTATTCACATACGAAAAATGTGGAGATGGTGGAGGAGATTATCGAGCAATGGAAGGTCAGCCAAAACTATGGAGAAGAGATCGTTTCTGTGTCACAGCTGGAGAGCAAAAAGGAACAGTTTGAAAAAGACACTATACTCTCAGTGTTGAACGAAGTCGGTGGTAACAAAGAAAAAGCAGCCGAGAAACTTGGCATCAGCCGGTCGACGTTGTGGCGGAAATTGCAGAAGAGCTAAAAGGACATGAGTCACTCTGTCCTTTTTTTGTTGACGGAAAGGGGGCAACAACCCCTCTTCCATATCACGGGAAACGAACAGGTCTCTATGATAATATAGACTCAAGAGATTTATAGAGAGGATAATAGCTATGCCACAAGCTCAAATCAACCCACATTTGATTATTTTTTGACAGGAGAAGACCTGAATGCCGTTTCGGAATCTCCTACAAATTCAGCGGTGAAAGGAAAATTTATAAAAACCATCCGTGACAACCGCAACTCCATCGATGACTCAACAGGCAATGAGTTCATGGTGACTTGCAAAGTATGCGGAAGAAAGGGTAAATATGATGTTGGACTTGTTGTAGTGAATCCTGATTTTCAGAGGATAGATGAAGATTCGAGGTATATCCAACTGACGGGATACTTCCGCTGCAAGCATTGCAATGCTGCCGGTGAGTGGGAGGATTCTACTGATATCAAGATGCTGGCAGTAACGGCTATGGTAGCACCGGAAATGATGGAAGGCCGGTGCCAAGTCGGAAAGAATGCTTTATATGATGGTACTGTGCATCAATATGCGTCTGATGCTGAGGAGCATCTGTTAACAAAAATTCAAGCTCATCCGGCTGATGCATACTTGTGGAACCGGCTGGGGAATTTGTACCGCTCGGGAGGACGGTCCGAACTGGCGATGGCTGCCTTTGAAAAGTCCATTGCAATCCATCCCGGACAAAGTGAGTCGCATTATTCAATCGCTGACCTTCTGGAGCAGGCTGGAGATTTTGAAAATGCGGCAGTTCATTATCACCAGCTGATGCTTTCGGCTGCTTCTTACAAGGAAGTAAGTGCAGACACGTTAAGGACTCTCCTAGCTTCTTCGCTGCGGGAAATGCTTGTTATCAACCAGCGGACACATGGGGAGATTCCGATTCTGCCTTCTCGTGAACAGTCTAGAGAGAATAATGATAGCTTTGATTCAGAGAAGATGATGAAAGAGTTTGATCATGATGTCTACCTGGATGATCTGCCTTCTTTCTACCCGATAGCGGAAATGATGATGGGCGATCGGAAAAAAGAAATTCCCTTATGGGACCGTAAGTTGAAGCCGGACACTGTGAAGAAAAAGAAGAAACCGAAAAAGAAGAAGCGGAAGAAGAGATAAGGAGAACAAGGCTGGTGTAGGGGCCATGGATTTTGCCGCGTTCTTTTTTCTCGTTTTAGAAGGTGGGAAGAATCGTTTCTCCTCAGAAATTTTGCCCTGACAATGAACAAATCCGCCAACTGTCAAGACTTGATGAAATGGTTGTTGGTATTAGTTAATGGAGTATGAAGAGCCAGTATATTTAAAAAGAGACATCGTTCTTTTGAGAACGATGTCTCTTTTTCGTTTGGGAAGAAATTGATGTCTGCTTTCATACATGAAAAAGAGAGAGGACCCAAATTAAAACGCTTTCATTCTAAACTTCATATGAACTGCATATCATCTACTAATCAACTAATCATATGAGTTAAAAAAGAGGAGATGGATAGAAGGGGAGACTTGAAGGGGACATGGTGAAGATTTAGGGGATTTCTACAGGGCATGTACCCTTATTAAAGAAATGGTGAATAAGGGCTTTGTGAATCTCAATATTCTCGGGAATTAAACGAAGAAACGGTGTTACATGCAAAGCCATTTAAAATAAATATACCAGTTATCCATATAGTGTGTTTAAAATCTAATTTCTGAAAAGGTTGAGATAATTATGAAGAGAGCCAGACAGAGCTTTGCAGATCAAGTAGTTAATGAGTTTCTGGAAGATATCGAGAAAGGGATATTCTCCTATGGAGAGCAGCTGCCGTCACAGGATAAATTGGCAGAGTACTATGAAGTCAGCAGGATTGTGATTAGGGAAGCGTTGAATAAACTCTCTGTTATGGGAATTGTCTATTTTCATCAGGGAAAGGGGACGTACCTTAGATCTTATGATGAAATGACGACACTGCCAACCAAGCTGATGGAGTTGGCGTTCCGCAGTGAGAAAAATATGATTCCTTTATTAGAAGCCAGAAGAATAATAGAAAAAGAAATTTGTATATTAGCGGCTGAACGAAGAAGTGAGGAAGACTGTCAGGTACTTGAAGAATTACTCGAGGCTATGTTCAACAGGGAAAATGAAATAGAAGGATATGCAAAATACGACCTCGAGTTTCATTTAGCTATTGCCAAAGCGGCCCAAAACGATGTCCTGCACAAAATGCTGCATATGATTAAAGATTTGTATTGGAATGACTTAATGACTGTCTTCAAGATTCCGGGTATCTTGGAGAACTCCACGGAATCTCATAAGAGAATCTACCAGGCAATAAAAAATAAGGACGGGCAAAAAGCCGCAGAGGAAATTCAAGCTCACCTGAGAGTGCCCGAAGAAATCATCAAAAAAAATAAAAGCAAAGTGCTTTAGCTTAAGGAGGCTAGTATTCATCAAAAAGGATACGTTGCCCAGCTGATATCAAGTAAAGAGAGATTTTATATTGTTGAAGAAGGAGATTGCGATGGATAAGACGATTGCACTGCTGCCCGGTGACGGGATCGGTCCGGAAGTGATGAAGGAAGCTGTAAAGATCCTGGACTATTTTAGAAGCGAGGGTCTGGCGTTGAGTTGCGAGACGCTGAACTGGAATTCGGACTTCTATTTACAGCATGGAATAATGATGCCTGAAGACGGACTGGAGCAGCTTTCCCGTTTTGATGCCATTTTATTCGGAGCGATAGGGGACAAGAGAGTGCCGGATGAAATCCCGATTTGGGAGCTGATCATGCCCATCCGGAAATCTTTTCAGCAATGTGTGAACTTCAGGCCGGTAAAACTGCTGAAAGGATTAAGCAGTCCGTTAAAAAACGTAGAAAATCTTGATTTTGTCATTATCCGGGAGAATGCTGAAGGAGAGTACTCCAACATCGGAGGCAGGATGTTCAATGGAGAAGACCGTGAACTGGCTGTCCAAAATACGGTCATGACAAGGCAGGGGATATCGCAGGTTGTCCAGTATGCATTCGAATATGCAAAGGAAAATGGCTATGACAAAGTGACAAGCGCAACCAAGTCCAATGCGATCATCCATGTGATGAAATTCTGGGATGAAGTCGCAAAGCAAGTTTCAAATCAGTACGAAGATATTAAATATGAAGAGATTTATATCGATGCTCTTGCTGCCTTTTTTGTCATGAAACCACAATCCTTCCAAGTGGTGGTTTCCTCGAATCTGTTTGGCGACATTTTATCGGATTTGGGATCAGCACTGGTGGGAGGACTTGGAGTAGCACCATCGGCCAATATCAATCCGACCAAAGAGTATCCTTCCATGTTTGAGCCTGTCCATGGATCTGCACCAGATATTGCGGGGAAAGGCATTGCCAATCCGGTCGCTCAGATATGGTCCCTATCGTTGATGCTTGACCACTTGGGCTATAGAGAGGAAAGCCGCCGGGTCATGGATGCCATTGAACAGGTTTTACAGGCTGGGGAAAGCCTGACCCCAGACTTGGGAGGGGAAGGCACAACGGAAGAACTGGGGAATGCTATTCTGGCTTACTTGAGAAAGACATAAAAAGGGGATGGAAAGATGACGGTGAAATCGAAAAGAATTGTCGTGGTCGGTGCTGGAGGGGGAATGGGAAGAGAAGTTGTTCATCAATTATTGGAGGCCGGTGCCAGGGTTGTCGGTTGTGATGTGAATGTGTCCTTTTTAGAGAAGTTTAGTGATCATAAAAATTTTCTGGCCATCCAAGGGGATTTTACGAAAGAGGAAGAAGTTGTTTCTTCATTCCAAAAGGCAGTTGATCGTCTAGGGAGGCTGGATGGACTGGTGAATGTGGCTGGGATAGGGGTACCTGCCACACCAGTCGAGGAGGTCAGTTTAAGCACCTACCATAAAGTGATGGATATCAATTTCCTGATGGTCTTCCTGACCTGCAGGGAAGCTGCGAAACATATGAAACCGAATAAAGGCGGCTCCATCGTGAATGTCGGCTCGGTTTCCACTACCCGTCCCCGTCCTGGGTTGGGGGTATATGTAGCATCAAAAGGAGCGGTGGAATCCTTCAGTAAGTCCATTGCGTTGGAGCTGGCAGAACATAGAATCAGAGTCAACACGTTGCATCCGGGCCCCTCCGATACAAATCTATTAAAACAGCTGACAGGAGAAGGACATGATATTGAAGAAGTAAAAGAGAATGTGTACCGAAAAAGCGTCCCTCTTGGAAGCCTTATTGACCCAGTAGATATTGCTTATTCTATCAAGCATCTGTTATCGGATGAATCACGGGCTATTACAGGTGCAGTGCTGCATGTGGATGGGGGGAGGAGTATCTAGCAGGAGAGACTTCAGTAAGAAGAGAAATTGCTAGAGGATTGGTTTATAAAAAAGTTTGAAAAGAGACCCCAGACATTATGATAAGGAGTGTCTGATTTACAGGGGCTCTATTCATATATATTTAAACTATTTAATTTGACAGGCGGGAGTGAGAGAGATGAAAAAGAACCTGGAAAAGCAAGATTACCGGTTCAAGATTGCCAACCGCGAAGCGTTAATCGGGGTTGGGCTGGCTGTATTTAATTTTATTTGGTGGTTCGCGTTTGCCTATGGCCTTGGCAGCGGATCACCCGAAGAATACACCTATGTATTCGGGCTGCCAGCCTGGTTTTTTTACAGCTGTGTAGTCGGCTTTATTGTGATGGTCATCCTTGTGGTGCTTGTCGTAAAGTTTTGGTTTGTCGATGTGCCGTTCGATGAAGATGGGGGTGAGAAGTCATGAACTGGGGAGTCATCATTCCGTTATTTATCTTTTTGATTGTCATCTTTTTCATAGGCTTTTATGCCAGCAAGTCATTGAAGACAACGACACAGGAGTCTTTCTTGCAGGAGTACTTCCTTGGCGGACGCCAGCTTGGAGGATTCATCCTCGCCATGACGATGATTGCCACTTACGGAAGCGCAAGCAGTTTCATCGGCGGTCCTGGTGTCGCATATACACAGGGATTTGGGTGGGTGCTCCTGGCGATGTCCCAAGTGGTGACGGGTTATTTTGTCCTGATGATTTTAGGTAAGAAGTTTGCCATCATGGCCCGAAAATACAACGCAGTCACGTTGATTGACTTCCTGAAGGAACGTTATCAGAGCAAGTGGGTTGTGTTGACGGCTGCTTTCAGTATCATTGTCTTCCTGTTCTCAGCGATGGCTGCCCAGTGGGTCGGTGGTGCGAGATTAATTGAATCCCTGACAGGAATGAATTACACGACAGCTTTATTCATCTTTGCGGTTTCTGTCCTTGTTTACGTCATCATCGGCGGATTCAGGGCGGTTGCGTTGACGGATGCGGTCCAAGGAGTTGTCATGTTTGGCGGAACGCTGATTCTGTTGATTGCGACTATCATTGCAGGAGGCGGAATCTCGAATATCATGGCTGATCTTACAGCAGAGAACCCTAACTTGGTAACCCCTTATGGAGCAGGTGCCACACTTAGTCCACTCTATGTTTCTTCTTTCTGGATTCTTGTCGGTGTTGCAGTTGTCGGTTTGCCTCAAGTGACGGTCCGCGCCATGTCCTATAAAAATTCTCGCTCGATGCACCGGGCCCTCATCATTGGGACGATTGTCGTCGGATTCATCATGTTGAACATGCACTTGATTGGTGTTTTTGCCCGGTCGATCATTCCGGGAATTGAAGTCGGAGATAAAGTGATGCCGATGATTGCGCTGGAAGTACTGCCGGCTTGGCTCGCAGGGGTTGTATTGGCCGCACCGATGGCAGCCATCATGTCGACGGTAGACTCTTTGCTGTTGCTAGTCAGTTCAGCGGTAGTGAAGGATGTTTACCTGAACTACATTAAACCGGAAGCGTCGAATGATACTGTCAAAAAACTAAGCTTCAGTGTCACGGCTGTTCTCGGTGTCCTCGTATTCCTGATGGCTTTGAATCCGCCGGACCTGCTTATCTGGCTGAACCTATTTGCATTCGGAGGACTTGAGGCGACCTTCATCTGGCCGGTTGTTCTCGGCCTGTATTGGAAGGCGGGCAACAAGTACGGAGCACTCTCTTCCATGTTGGTCGGCATCGGATCGTACATTATCGTCGATCAATATTTTCCTAACCTCTTTGGTGTGCATAATGTCGTGTTCCCAATCGTACTTTCCTTCATTGCCTTCATAGCAGTGAGTTTATTGACGAAATCTTATAATGCGAATAATACAATAGCCCAAGAACTTTAAAAGGAGTGCTTGAATAGATGACAGAAACTCATACACAGACAAGGTTTATCCGTGATCGTGAAGAGGTGATTTCTCTAACGCAGAAGCTGGTCCAGATCCCGAGCGTCTATCGGCCTGGTGTAGAAGGCGGAAATGAAGAAAAAGTCGCTCACTTTGTTGCGGATTATCTAAGAGGTTTGGGGATTGAGGTTCATGTTGAGGAAGTGGAGCCAGGAAGGCCGAATGTCATCGGCATTGTTGACTCCGGAAAGCCAGGGAAGACCCTGCTGTTCGAGGGGCATACAGATGTAGTGACCGAAGGAGATCGGGATTCTTGGACGCATGACCCATTCAGCGCCAGCATTATTGATGGCAGGATGTATGGCAGGGGAACAAATGACACGAAAGGGAATCTGTCCTGTATGATTACAGCTGTCCATTCTCTTTTACAAGATGAAGAGGAGTGGTCGGGCAAAATCATTCTTTGTATCCCCTGTGACGAAGAAGGCATGATGATCGGTATCAAGCATTTTATAAACCAGGGGTGGGCAGATGATGTTCACGGCGCCATCATTTGCGAACCGGAGGAAAATCAAGTGTGCATTAATCAGCGTGGTGCCATGCGCATTGTATTGAAGACGTATGGAAAAATGGCTCATGGGGCGATTTCCTGGAGCGGCATCAATCCGAACTGGCGGATGGCGAAAGTGATATGTGAGCTGGAAAAGCTGGAAAAAAGGGAGCAGGAACGACTGGGGAAACATCCGACACTGGGCTGGCCGAGTATCACCCCGACAATTCTTCAGGCCCCTGTAAAAGGAGATGCCCAGATCAATGTCATCCCAGATCAATGTATGACAACATTGGATGTAAGGACAGTACCTGGGCAAAATCATGAAGTCTTGCAACAGGAAATCCAGCAAATCTTTGAACGGCTGGCGAAGGATGATCCGGATTTCAAAGCGGATTTTGAAGTGATCGAGGACCGCCCATGGACGGATACGGATAAAGAAGATCCTGTAGTGAAAGCAGTGGCCAAAGCTGTAAAAACGGTCCTGAAAAAGGAACCGATATACAATGGTGTTCCCGGTGCGACAGACGGAACCTTCCTTCATGTCGCCGGTGTCCCGATTGTCACGATTGGAGCGGGAGACCGCGAAGTACCGCACCAAATTGATGAGTATGTCGATATAGATGAGTTGGCAGAAACGACGGAGATTTTCCGGCAGGCGGCACTTAACTTTTTAAATGATTAGGAGGAGGCAGGCGGGGAACGGCACTTTTCCGCCTGCTTGTTCTTTGAAGAATATGATTGGGGGATGGTCTGATGAAAGAGCTCAGTATGTATATAAACGGGGAATGGGTGCAGAGCAGGTCCGGTGAATCAATAACCTTTTATGACCCTGCGGATCAGTCCGTCATAGGAACAATACCACGAGGCGGGAAGGAAGATGTAGAGGATGCAGTGAAAGCTGCCCGTTCAGCCTTTGAGAGTGAGGGATGGAGAAAGGTCAAGCCTCATGAGCGGGGGTACATCCTCCTGGAGATGGCGAATAAAATCCGTCAGCATAGGGAGGAATTAGCCGAACTGGAAACAGCGGATGTCGGGAAGCCGCTTTCACAGGCTTATGCCGATGTGGAAGCGGCCGCGCGCTATTTTGAATTTTATGCGGGCGCAGCCGACAAGGTGATGGGGGAAACGATTCCGATAGAAGACGGCATCCTCGATTTTACCGTCAGGGAGCCGATCGGCGTGACAGCTCATATCATTCCATGGAATTATCCGATCCAGATTACCTCCCGAAGCACAGCGGCTGCAATTGCTACAGGAAATACCGTTGTGGTGAAAACAGCGGAAGATACACCTTCAAGTGCATTGAAGCTCGCTGAACTTTTTGATGAGACCGTTCTTCCGAAAGGGGTATTTAATGTGGTCACCGGTTACGGCTATGAAGCGGGTCAGGCTTTATCCTCTCATCCCGATATCAACCATATTACGTTTACAGGTTCCGTTCAGACAGGAAAGATGGTGATGAAATCGGCTGCCGAAAACATCGTTCCTGTCACACTCGAGCTTGGAGGGAAGTCTCCGAACATCGTTTTCCGTGACTGTGATGAAGAAAATACGCTTGAATGGGTTATAAAATCCATCATTCAAAACGCCGGCCAAACATGCTCAGCAGGGTCCAGGTTGTTGATTGAAGCTTCTTATAAGGAACGTTTTGTTTCTTTATTAAAAGAACGATTTGAAAAAATCGAAATTGGACCAGGTAGCAGTGATCCTGAGCTAGGTCCGATTTTGTCCCAAAACCAATTTGACCGGGTGATGGCTTTTGTTCATCAAGCCAGACAAGAAGGCAAAGTCGTTACAGGGGGTGAACGGGTGGAGATCACTGGATTTGAAGGAGGCTTCTATTTGGGACCGACAATCATCGATAAAGTTTCTCCTGACAGCTCCATTGCGCAAGAGGAGATTTTCGGTCCTGTCCTCTCTGTATTCACCTTTAAAACGGAAGAAGAAGCAGTTGAGCTGGCGAACGGGACAGAGTACGGCTTGGTGACCGGTATCTGGACACAGGATATTGGAAAAGCCCACCGTTTGGCGGACCGTGTGCGCTCGGGCCAGGTGTTCATCAATAACTATGGGGCAGGCGGAGGCATTCAGATGCCATTCGGCGGTTACAAAAAGAGCGGATTTGGCAGAGAAAAGGGATTGGTCGCCTTGAAGAATTATACCCAATTGAAGAATGTGGCGGTTAAGTATAGATGATTAGATAATGGAGAGCCTATTCCATGAATTGAAAAAGCAGCATCAACCCTGTTGGCTGATGCTGCTTGGTAGAATAGAAACCTTTTCCTACAAAACTTTCCCAAGAAAAGCCTTCGTCCGTTCATTTTGAGGATTCCCAAAGAGTTCACTTGGTACATTTTCTTCCACGATATACCCGCCATCCATAAAGATGACCCGGTCCCCGACTTCACGGGCAAAGCCCATTTCGTGAGTTACAACGACCATCGTCATTCCTTCTCTTGCAAGGTCTTTCATAACCTCAAGAACCTCACCGATCATTTCAGGGTCCAAGGCAGACGTTGGTTCATCAAACAGCATGACTTTTGGTTCCATGGCAAGTGCCCTTGCGATAGCGACACGCTGTTTTTGGCCGCCGGATAGTTCTCCCGGATAACTTTCTGCCTTCGCCTCAAGTCCTACTTTTCTCAGAAGCTCCAATGCTTTTTGCTTGGCAGCTTCCTTATCGACACCCTTTGTTTTCATCGGAGCCAATGTAATATTTTGCAGTACTGTTTTGTGTGGAAAGAGGTTGAAGTGCTGAAACACCATCCCTGTTTCCTGACGAATTTTGTTAATGTTGATTTTGGGGTCGGTGATGTCGTTTCCATTGACGATGACTTGTCCCGCTGTGATTTCCTCGAGTTTATTTAAGCATCTCAGGAAAGTACTTTTTCCTGATCCGGAAGGTCCTACGACACAGACCACTTCTTTTTCTTTAACATCAGTACTTATATCTTTTAAAACTTCTAAATCGCCGAACGATTTTTTCAGGTTCTTCACTTGTATGACACTCATCGCAGTTCATATCTCCTTTCTACGAAGTCGCCAAGTTTTGTAAGAAGGTAAATCAGGATGAAATACATTAGTGCCACAGCTCCCCAAATTTTAAAGGCTTCAAAAGTTGCAGATACTGCCGTCTGTCCTCTTTGTGTGAGCTCTGCAACGCTGATAACGGAAAGTAGTGAAGTATCTTTTAAACTAATGATTGCCTGGTTTACAAAGGCTGGCAGCATCCTTCTTAATGCCTGTGGCAGAATGATATAGCGCATTGTCTGTCCACTCGATAGTCCCAAGGTCCTTGCTGCTTCTGTCTGGCCTTTATCAATAGACTGAATTCCTGCACGGACGATTTCTGCAATATAGGCCCCTGCGTTGATGGCAATCCCGATAATACCTGCGTTGATTGGTTGTAAAGAAATAAAATCCAGTGAATTCAAGCCAAAATAAATAAAGAATAACTGAACCAGGAAGGGTGTTCCGCGAACGAAGTTAATGAACCAAAGGGCCACCCACTTTAAAGGTGCAATGGGTGATAAGCGTAAGAGTGCTATAATCAATCCAATGATAAATCCAAAAAACAATCCTACGGCTGTTATATAAACCGTGAGCTGAAGACCGTCCAATAACATCGGTAGTATTTCTATTATGACATCCATGGCGTTTCTCCTTTCATGCTGTAAAATTCAAAAAAGACAGCGCGCAGCAGGGCGCGCTGTGTAGCTTCACTCTCCCAGGTAGCGGTTCAGGATTTCATCATATTTACCGCTGTCCTTGAGTTTTTGAAGGCCGCTGTTGATTTTTTCGAGAAGTTCCTTGTTCTCTCCTTTTAATACGGCGATTCCATACTGGTCACCGTTCAGGCGTTCTCCGACGGTTTTTAACCCAAGATCTTTTGTTTTAATTTGATAAGCGATTACCGGATAATCTTCAATGAGAACGTCAGCATTTCCGTTAGCAACTTCCTGGAACATGGACGGACTGTCATTGAATTGGCGGATTTCTTTTATACCGACTTCTTCTTTTAATTCTTCAGCTTTAGCAGCACCGGTTGTCCCATTCTTAACGGCGACAATCTTACCTTCTAAATCTTCTACCGTTGTAATGTCGTTGTTATCTTCTGACACGACAAGAATTAACCCTGCGTCAAAATAAGGATCAGAAAAATCCACTTTCTTTTTTCTTTCATCAGTAATACTCATACCCGCGATGGCTACATCAAGCTGATCCGCTTGAAGGGCAGGGATGATTCCGCCGAAGTCCATTGGTTTTAATTCAATATTAAATCCTTCTTCTTCTGCAATCGCATTGATTAGATCAATATCAATCCCTTTATATTCGCCGCCCTGTTCAAACTCGAAAGGTGGATAAGTCGTGTCGGTACCGACAGTGTATGTAGTGCCCCCATTATCGCCAGTGCTTCCTTCATCTCCTCCGTCAGATGCATTGTTCGTCCCGCACGCAGCAAGGATAAGCATTAGAGCCGTTAAAAAACTCAATAATTTAAATTTCTTCATCAAACCCCTCCAGTAAATTAATATATTATTCAGTACATTAACAATGTTACCAAAACATCGCAGTCAATTTCAAGAAAAGACTCTTTATCACGCTAAAGCGCTAAGAGGAACTGTCCCTCTTAGCGCTTTAGCGTGATAAAGGGTGTGGGGGCAGGCAATTGAACTGCACCATGTCTCTCCTCCAAAAAAGGACCCCCCTCAAGCTTGAGGGGGGTCCTTTTTGGTTATAGTGCTTTCACCATGCCGCCGTCGACGAGCAGGGATTGGCCGGTGAGGTAGGTATTTGCGTCAGAGGCTAGGAAGACAAGAACCTTGGCGAATTCTTCCGGCTCCCCATATCTGCCGAGTGGTATGGATGTTTCGCTTTTGGTCCTAAATTCCTCAGCGGGTATACCGAGTTTGCTGGCGTTGATCTGGTCAAGTTCGGCGACCCGGTCTGTGGCGATACGTCCAGGACCTACTGTATTAATCAAGATATTGTCTGGAGCCAGTTCCGAAGATAAACTTTTGGCAAGTCCCACAACCCCTGAGCGGAAGGTATTGGAAAGAATTAGTCCATCGATTGCCTGCTTGGTAGAGGAGGAGGCGATGTTCAAAATTCTTCCTTTTTTATTTTTTCTCATATAGGGAAGGGCCTCCCGGATGGTACGGATATAGCTCAGTAAGTTTAATTTAAACGAATACTCCCAATCCTCATCAGAGAAAGAGTCGAACCCCCCGGCTGGAGGGCCGCCGGTGTTATTGATGAGGATATCTACTCCGCCCATCCATTCCTCAGCGGTCTGGAAGAGGGCTTTTATATCATTGCCATTTATCATATTGCAAACTCGGTAGTGAATATTACCGTTTCCGGTTATTTGCCGGATTGTACTCACCGCCTGTTGCAGTTCTTCTTCATTCCGGCTGGAGAGGAGGACTTTGGAGCCTTCTTTGGCAAACTCCAAAGCCGCTGCAAATCCAAGTCCTTTGCTCGAGGCAGTGACAACAACTCTCTTATCTTTTAAGCCAAGATTCATTTACAGCACCCTTTCTTTAGGAATATTGGCTGCCGCAGGCTTTTTGAAACTCCAGACCAAAATCAGAACAAAGACAGCGAGTCCAATGAGGTCGGTGACCCATCCCGGAAAGATAAGCAGGAAGGCTGCGATTGCGCTGATCAGTCGGTAAGACATTGGGATTACCCTTGTGAAATAGCCTTCAATTGCAACGGAAAGAAGGAAAACACCGATGACGGACGTAATGGTGATTATTAATATGTTCACCACTGTAGCATCAAGCATGAGCATTTCCTTTGAGAACACAAACATGAAAGGGACGATGAAGCCGGCAATCGCCAGTTTCATGGCTTGGAAACCAGTCTTATTCGGATCTCCTCCACTAATTCCTGCTCCGGCAAAAGCAGCAAGGGCTACAGGAGGTGTTATATTTGCAAAGATTCCAAAGTAGAACACAAACATATGAGCTACAAAGATGGCCGTTTCTGAAGAGCCCGCCAATTCACGGAACAGTGGGAGCTGCAACAGAATCGGTGCCGCCATGGTACTCGTAATAATGTAGGTCGGAATGCTTGGCAGACCCATTCCCAGAACAATGGAGGTTACCATCGTCAGCAACAGGGTGATCATAAGCTGAAGCAGCGGACTGTCAATAGTTGCTCCGATACCGACAATACTGTTGGCAAGCTCCAATGCCACACCGGTCAAGGATGCTACTCCAACGACAATTCCTACAGCGGCACAGGCGATGGCGACTGGGATTGTCGTTTTGGCACCTTCCTCCAGCGCCTGGACACATTCAGTGATCCCGATTTCTTCCGCCTCATACTTCATTGTTTTTCTTGCCAGATTAATGGCAAGCGGGAGGATGACGATCAGCAGCAGTTCCCACCATCCGCTTTTTAATGGAGGGATGCTCTCACCGCTGAATATTCCTGTGATTTGAGGCTGAAAGATGAAAAACAAGCCAAGAGCTGATGACAATGCCAACATCTTTTTCGAGCCTGAAATGATAACAGTCGCCAGGATAGACCAGAAAGCGGCATAGAATGGTGTTTTTCCTGAGAACAGCAGATAAAGCAGTGTAAGCATCGGGATAATCAGGTGTCCCCTTTCAGCAAGGACTTCCTTTACCGATGGTAATTCTGACTTAGGCACACTTTCCAAGCCTCGTTTGGATGCGCGGAAGTGAACCTGAAAAAGGATTCCGACATAGAAAAGCAGAGCGGGGATAATTCCGGCCAGAATGATTTTCGTATAAGGAACATTCAGGTTTTCCGCCATGATGAACGCCGCGGCTCCCATGATTGGCGGGAGGATTTGCCCACCCACACTGGCAGCTGATTCCACAGCACCGGCAAACTCTTTTTTATATCCGATTTTTTTCATCAACGGAATCGTAAAGGCACCGGTTGTCACGACGTTTGCGACGGCTGAACCGTTAATGGAGCCGAGAAAGCCGCTCGCGATGACTGCCACTTTTGCAGGCCCTCCCTTGGAACTTCCGGCAATGGCCAGTGCAAGGTCGTTAAAAAGTTTGCCCATACCTGACCGGCTCAAAAAGGCACCAAACAAGATGAACAGAATGATGTAACTAGCTGATACGGCAATGGCTGTTCCGAGAATTCCTTCCGTAATGTAGACCAGCTGGGAAATCATTTTTTTACTTACGGTCATCACTAGCTGAGGATTCAGGACAGGGTAGATGGAGAGTTTTACCCAGAATCCGTATGCAAGGAACCCCAGTGCAAGCAACGTTAATCCCCATCCTGTAATACGGCGGGTTAAATCAATGAGCAGGACGATGATCATGATCCCGACATAGAAATCCATATTGTTGATTTGCCCGCCTGCCTGGGTGATTCGTTCGGCTGTCATCAACATATAGATCCCTGCAAAAATGGATAATCCGCTTAGAACATAGTCATAGAAGGGAACGGCTTTTCCTTTCTTTTTGCTTAAAAAAGGATAAAGCAGGAATCCCAGCGCCATTAATCCATATAAGTGGATGCTTCGCTGTTTAACATCAACGAGAGCTCCAGCATAGGAAGTATATAAGTGAAAAAGAGCGATGCCGGCGGCCATCACTGTCATGATGATGGCGATCACTTTGGGGAACTGGGCCCTCGTGTTTCCTTCGCGGTCCAGTTCTTCAATGTTCAATTTTTTTGTTTTAGTCATAGATTTTCACCTCGCGTAGCAATAATAAGAGAAAAAAGGTATTCATAGATTGGCATTTTTGTTGTATATAGGTCATAGGATTGCTGCGGTGAGAGAGACAGGTGTTCTTCCTTGATAAATAAGCGGTGATTCGTCTCCTTGCCCGTTTGAAATTGCAGCGAATCTCCGATGGGTTGATGAATGTTTGTCATGTAGACCCAGCCGTCTTTAATGAACGTTTCTTCTCCTGCGTTATCCGGGACGCCGGCTCCAAAGGTTTTGAATCTTGTTGATTGAAGAAGGATGTTCTCATCTTCAACTTGGAAAAATTCCTCCCAATCTTCTTTTTCAACAGAATGGGTCCAGCGGAGGGAGAAGGTTACAGATTTATAATAGGGTTCAATTTTAACGGTTTTCTCAAGATCGGCGAGAACGAGGACATGAACCGGCAGTAATAAAAGCAGGAAGAATGCGAAAAGGCTGTACAGGAATGTCTTTTTCATAGATTAAAAGGGCACCAAGCTTGATGCCCTTCTATTGGAGTTACTCCAATAATCCTTTTTCTTTATAAAACTTCTCTGCTCCCGGATGCAGCGGGGCGATCAAGCCTTTCGCCATTTCGTCTCTGTCGACTTCTTTCAGTGGTGCAACGGCCACCGAGTCTGTCCCCAAGTAGTCGTAATAGCGTTTCGTCAAATCGTAAACGACATCTTCGCTTAAGTCTTTTGATACAATGAGCATATTTTGAATTCCGACTGTTTCCACCTTGGATTCAAGATTATACTTTGCTTCATCGCCAGCTTGGATTGTAAAAGGCTTATAGAATGGATATTTTTGCATAAGCTTGTCTGCAAGGTCACCTTTGATTTCGATGAACTGAACATCATTTTGCTGCATAAGATCAGTGATATTGCTGTTCGGTACACCAGATGTAAAGAATGCTGCATCAAGTGTGCCGTTTTTCATTTCCTGAACACTGTCGGCATAGCCTGTATGTGTCACTTTTTCCATATCGTCATACGTCAATCCGGCTGCTTCCAATACCTTCTGGGCACTCTGTTCCACTCCGGATCCAACCTGGCCGACACCGACTCTTTTTCCTTTCAGGTCTTCGATGCTGGAGATGCCGCTGTCAGATAAAGCAACGACTTGTACTACGTTTTGGTACATACCGGCAAGTGCCTGGACATCTACAGCGCTGCCTTCGAATTGTCCAACGCCTTCTAATGCATCATAGGCTACATCACTCATGACAATGGCCATTTGATTCAAACCGTCATTGATATTTTGGATATTGGCTACAGAAGCTCCGGTAGATTCGACTGTTACGTTTCCGATTGACTCACTCTCTTCAAAAATGGGCTTCAGTGAACCCCCAATTGCATAGTAAGCCCCTGAAGTTCCCCCGGTTCCAAGGACGATGGACTGGCTGGATGTTTCTCCGCCTCCGGATTCATTTCCCCCAGTCTGGTTGCCTCCGCAAGCAGCTAATACTAAAGAAATGATAGCTAATATGGATAGGATTGTAATTTTCTTCAACACTTTTTCCCCCTTTGTTTTATTGATTATAATGTTAACGCTTACATTAATTTAATTGAATATTTTGACCATATTGAACGTTTTGTTCTTTTTGGTCGTGGGGGTGGTCTTTAACGCATTAAAGCGCTAAGAGGGACAGTCCCTCTTAGTGCTTTAATGCGTTAAAGAAAAAGGCTATTGCCACTCGCAATAGCCTTGAATGTTTATTACTGAATCCACTTATACCGGTTGACGGGCCGCCCGATGCTCCCATATTCGACGACAAGCTCAACTTGGCCTGCCTGCTGCAAATATTCCAGGTAACGTCTTGCTGTTACACGGGCAATCCCTATACCTTCTGCTGTTTCTTCCGCTGAAAGGGGAGAACTTTGAATTGAAAGAAAGCTGGTGACCTGCTGTAAGGTTTTTTGATTCAGCCCTTTGGGAAGGTCCTCTTTGGAGCCGGCGTACTTTGGTGAAGGTCCCTGTAAAAGGTCTAAGTCTTTTTGTTCCAGAGGGCCGTTGCTCTTAAATGTTTGTTTGAAATTTTTATAGTTTAACAGAGCCTCCTGAAGACGGGAAAATTGAAAAGGCTTTATGATATAGTCAAAGGCTCCGAAGCGTTTCATGGTTAAAATGGTTTCTTTGTCCTTGGCGGCGGTAATGACAATGACATCTACGTTGAGGTTTTTTTGCCGGATGGACAGAAGTGTCTCTACTCCATTCTTCTGAGGCATGAAGTTATCCAGCAAGATAAGGTCTGGGCTGGTTTCTGCCATGTCCGCAAGGCCTTCACTGCCATTTGAAGCAATGGCGCATACTTGAAAGCCTGGAATGCGTTCAATGAACGAGCGGTTGACCTCCTGTACCATCGGGTCATCTTCAATCAGCATCACTCGTATGCTCATGCTTTTTACCTCCATTCAGCGGGAATAAGATTTGTATTACGGTGCCTGCCTTTTCTGCAGAGTCCACTTTTATTTGTCCATTGGCTCTTTCCACGATTGTTTTAATAAGATAAAGTCCTATGCCTGATCCATTTTTTCCTTTGGTGGTAAAATTTTTCTCAAAGATACGCGGAAGATCATTGCTGGCAATTCCGCTTCCGTTGTCCTCAATTTCAAGCCGGAATTCTTTATCACTTTCTTTTATATACAAATGAACTTCCTTGTTTTCATCTGCTGACTCCTGTAAAGCGTAAAGGCTGTTTTCAATAAGATTTCCAAGGATGATCACTAGATCACGGGCATCCACTAATGGAGGGAGATTGGATACAAAGCTGTCTTCATCAAGTGATACGGTAATGCCCAGTTCTCTTCCCCGTTTGATTTTTCCTAAAAGAAGTCCGGACAGGCGGTCTTCTTTTATCCGATCCATGATAAACTTTTCCAGGTTCTCTTCCTGGCTGGCAGAGTGAAAAATGTATTCCAGCGCCTTTTCGTTCTGTTCGAGTTGGATCAGGCCGGCAACGGTATGTAATATATTTTGGTGTTCGTGGTTTTGAACCCGGAGCGCCTCGATAAAACCCTTAACGCCGGTCAGCTCTTCAGCAAGCTGTGTCATTTCCGTCCGGTCCTGAAAGACAGACATAGCCCCGACCACTTCATCGTTCACGATTATCGGCACCCTGGAACTTAAAACAATTTTATCTCCCATCACCATTTCTTCATGGTGAACGGATTCTTTCGTCTTTAATACATTCGGAAGTTTTGAGGAGGGTACTTCAAAGTCGATGGAATTCCCTGTAATATCCTTTGTAATGGATAATATCTCTTTTGCTTTTTCATTGATGACCGTGATTCTGGCTTCTTTGTCAATCGCAATGATGCCGTCGTACATGGCTTGGAAAGCAGCCGTCCGCTCTACAAGCAGTTTTGCGATGTCATGCGGTTCAAGCTGGAAGGTTTCTTTTTTGATGTGTTTGGCGAGCAGCCATGAGCCAATGACGCCGAAAAGCAGTGTTATGATCCCTATCAGCAGAAGCTCATTTTGCAGGGAGCTTATGATACTGCCGAGGGAAGGTAAAAGAATCCCGACTACAACGACACCGATTTGTTGATGGTTCTCATCCATGATTGGAACAAATCCCCGCATGGCAGTTCCCATATCTCCTCGTGCTTTGCTCACATAACTGTGTTCGGCAAATGCACGGCCTTCATCCTTACCGGAAGACAGCGTGCCGAGAAGCTCTTCGGATGGATGGGAATACCGAATCCGATTCATATCCAGCACTACTATATAGTCAGAGCCATTAACGGTTCTGATATTTTCTACGATGGGCTGAACCGTTTCCCAGCCACCAGGTGTGCCCAGTTCTTCTTTTATGGAAGGAAGGTTGGCGACGGTTCTGGAAATGATTAACGCCTGTTGCCCCAGTTCCTCCTCTTTCATTTCTGCAATTTTGCCGACAAATATGATTAAGCCTATGAGCAGGGTGAATGTCACTACCCCGAAGGTAAGCATGGTAATCTTCTGTTGAATAGGAATATGTTTTGTGATCATTTTGAAAATTCCTTCCACTTTACTCTCTCATATTGTACCATTTTACTAGACGAAAAGTGGGGGGATTTAATTTGAAAACAGCAGTGGTACTTGTTTTGATTGTTTCCGGAATTGTGAGCGCGATTGTTTCCGGCTTTTACTCCCACACCACCTTTTCCCTTGCATATGATGATGAGCAAGAAAAAATTAAAGAGCAGAGGGTTATAAAAATCAGCCATGTTGTCTCGGAAATCACACCTAAAGGAAGAGCTGCCCGGCGCTTTAAGGAACTGGTCGAAAGAAGGACCAATGGCGAGGTAAAGGTCGAAATTTATCCTAATGGCTCTCTTTATTCCGATATCAGTGAATGGAATGCCCTTAAAAACAATAACGTCCAGATGATTATGCCGGCGACATCGAAGGTCTCCGAGTATATCCCGGAATTCCAGGTGTTTGACCTCCCTTTTGCTTTTCGTACTCATGAGGAAGTAGAGGCCGCTTATTCAGGAGTGATTGGAAACATTCTTCTGGACAAGCTTGAAAGTCAGGAAGGGGTAAGGGGACTCACTTTCTGGTATAACGGCTTTAAGCAAATTACCAATAGTAAGAAGCCGCTTGTGTACCCGAAAGACTTTAAGCATCTCCATTTCCGGACGATGCCAGGTGACTTAATAGAAGATCAATATCAGCTTCTGGGGGCTGCTGTCAGTTCCCTGCCGTTTAACAAAACCTATGAAAATCTTCAGGTCGGATTCATAGACGGGCAGGAAAATACAATATCAAATATTTATAGCAAAAAACTATATGAAAATCAGCAATTCCTGACTGTCAGCAATCATGCGTATTTAGGGTATGTGGTGCTAATGAACAAGGATTTCTGGTCAGATCTTTCGCCGGAACATAAGATGGCGGTAGAAGACGCCCTTGCAGAAACGACTGATTGGATCCGCAGGCATTCCATTGAAATTAACGACTCGCACATGAGGGAAATCAAGAGGGATAACCTTCTTGAAATCCACACTCTCCTGAACGTTGAAAAGGAGAAGTGGAAGGAGGAACTTGAGCCTCTCTATCAACAATACGAACCGGTTATCGGAAGGCAGATCATGGATGAGGTGAGGGCGATACAGGGTGAACAGTGAAGAGGGACAGTGAACTGTGAACCGCAGCATGTCCCGGATTCAGTTTGTACTATATCATTTAATGGAAATTACTATATAATGAAAGATATAAAAGAGATATAATTTGGAGGTTTATGCATGTCAATTTTGGTAACTGGCGGCACTGGCTATATTGGCAGCCACACGGTCGTGGAACTATTGGAAAATGAATATGATGTGATCATAGTTGATAATTATTCGAACAGTAAGCCGGAGGTACTACGCCGCATTCACACAATCACCGGTAAACAGCCGGCTTTTTATGAAGTGGATCTTCTTGATAAGGAAGGGTTGGATAAAGTTTTTTCTGAAAACACGATTGATGCGGTGATTCATTTTGCTGGACTGAAAGCAGTTGGCGAGTCAGTGGAAAAGCCATTGTTTTACTACAAAAATAATATTGCCGGAACCATCACTCTTTTAGAAGTGATGCAGCAACATGATGTCAAAAGACTGGTATTCAGTTCATCTGCTACGGTTTACGGGGTGCCTGAGCAGGTGCCCATGGTGGAAGACTTTCCACTGAGTGCGACCAACCCTTATGGGCAGACTAAATTGATGATCGAACAAATCTTAAGGGATGTGGCAGTATCCGACCCTTCTTGGAGTATTGCGCTGCTTCGCTACTTCAACCCGATTGGCGCTCATAAAAGCGGGCTGATTGGTGAGGACCCGAATGGATTGCCAAACAATCTGATGCCGTACATCACTCAAGTGGCGGTAGGAAAGCTGGAACAATTGAGTGTCTTTGGAAGTGACTACCCGACAGTGGATGGAACAGGTGTCAGGGATTACATCCATGTTGTGGATTTGGCTGAGGGCCATTTGAAGGCTTTGGATAAAGTGATGGCTGAAACAGGCGTTGAAGCATATAATCTGGGTACCGGGAAGGGATATTCCGTTCTGCAGATGGTCGAGGCTTTTGAACAAGCTTCTTCCAGGAAAGTTCCTTATAAGATCGTTGAGCGGAGACCTGGTGATATCGCGGAGTGCTTTGCCGATCCTGCAAAAGCAGAGAAAGAGTTAGGATGGAAAGCTGAGAAGAGCCTGCTAGAGATGTGTGAAGACTCTTGGAGATGGCAGTCTAAAAACCCGCAAGGTTATTGATAAAAAAACGCTGTGTTCGTAAAAATTGTTGCTATCGGAAAAATCCAAAGGGCCGGATTTTTCCCTCGGGTACAAGGGCTTATCTAACTGAACAGGATGAATTGCTCTTTTCTTTCTTGTTTACCAGGATAATTCCTGTGTAATATGGTTATTTCTCTTGAACTCATAGTAAATAGCAACAAAGTTTTAGAAAAGAGCCTAAAAAAAGAGCTGCTTTCCTATGTAGGGGAAGCAGCTCTTCTTTTTCATCATGTTTCTAGTGGAGGGGCATGACGCATACTAAGTATAGTTGGTCAATTCGTGACGTCTTCACCGGTCTTGACCAGTCCCTCCGTACCAAGCTTGTCAGCGTAGTTTTCTTCAATGACTCCAATGAACGGTTCGACATAGGCAGGGTCGAATTGCTGGCCTGCACATTTACGAAGCTCCTGAATACCTTCCGAAAACGATTTTGTTTTTTGGTAAGGTCGTTCTGTCGTCATGGCATCAAACGAGTCGATGATGCAAAGGATACGGGCAAGCTTTGGTATGTTTTTCTCTTTTAATCCATAAGGATACCCTTTTCCGTCGTATCTTTCATGATGCAGTTCGATTAATGGCAGCAGTTCGTCATATTTTTTGATAGAAGAAATGATTTCTTTTCCATATAAGACGTGTTTTTTCATCATTTCCCATTCATGGGCATCGAGCTTGCCTTTTTTATTGATAACATCACGCGGGATCTCCAGTTTGCCGATATCATGGATCAGCGCTCCTAATATGAGGGTTCGTTTCTCTTCATTACTTAGATTTAGTTTTTCACTTAACTCTGTTGCATAGGAAAATACCCGTTTGCTGTGCTGGTAGGTATAGATATCCTTAGACAGAAATATTTGCAGCTGCTGTTCCAGCGCCTCAATTTCAGTTGCATATTGAAGGTCTGGCTGATAAAGATGCTCTTCTTTATAAACTTTTACCGTATTTTTACCCTGTGCTTTAGCGTAGTAGAGAGCCTTATCCGCTTTGGATAAGAGCTCGGATGAACTGTATGTCCCTTTCTCAAATTCGATAATTCCGGCAGAGAAGGAGATACATCCGATTGGGGATTGTTCTATTCCGGTAAAGTAGGTATCATTGATTTCTTTTCTGATTTTATTCAAATAGATAAAAGCTTCCCTCTGAGTCGTATCCGGCAAAATGAGACCAAATTCTTCCCCGCCATAACGGGCTGCAATGTAGGGCAAATCTTTTGATTTTTTACCAAGGAATTCGCCGAAAAACTTGAGGAGTTCATCTCCTTGAATGTGTCCATTCGCATCATTGTATTTCTTGAAGTCGTCCAAATCAATCAGAGCCACACAGAAAACGTTCTCTCGAGACTCGGATACCATTTCATCCAAGCGGAGTTTAAAGTGACCATGATTGTATAATCCAGTTAAGAAATCCTTCTTGGCCTTTGCTTCCTCTTTTTTATAAAGATGAAAAAAATTCCGGAAAGTAAATGAAAGTATTACTGACAGCACGATAAAAAGGAAAAGCCCAAAAATCGGCTGCTGGTTGATTAGAATGGTTAATACCAGGGAAAGAATGAGCGTGCTTAAGTAGCTGGTGAATGCTTCTTGCAAGATTTTTTTCTGGCGTGCTGTTCGGATTATGGTTTTCAATGATGGCTTTTGAGCCAGATAGAAATAAATCCACATGGTGACGACATTGATGAAGAAGTAAACGGCCAGTGAAATAGTATAAGGCATGACATTTGAAATATAAGTCTCTCCTACAATGCCGCCTGTAAGAATGAATGTATAGTACGTACTGATCAGCATGATGGAATAGTTGGCAAAATTGAACAAATGTTTCCACCATGCCAGTTTAGCCTGGATGAACAGAAATATTAAACTGCTGAGGACGAGGACAAGTAAGGGCAGTTTTAAACCAAACAAAAAAAGCCCTGCTAAATAAATGGAGGAATCCATTGACAGCGTGTTGCCAGAAACGGGGATAATGATATTGTAGTGATTTAATAGTAGAATAGCTCCCACAAAAGTATAAACCAGTACCCAGTTCGAAAGCTTTACGTTCGTGGTTAGGTGAAAGAAAAAAAGGGATGTACCGAACAAGCAGATAAATCCAATATAGAAGTTTTGTATCTTCAACATAGTATAAATCACTCTCACGATGTAAAAATAAGGGGCTGACCTTTTGAGGCATTACGGCCAGCCGTAGTGCTTTTTAAGATTCCCAGAACTTCCAGCCGGAAGTTAAAGCAACAACTGCTGAACCTACAATAATAAGGTTAATGATAGCACTTTTTATCTTGTTTTTCATTATAAATTCACCTCCTTCAAATAATTTCTAATAAGTCGTGGGCAGGAGTTTTTCCTTTTTGTGTACCATCACAGATTGAATGAAAAGAAAAACGCCAATATTCATTACAACATCGCCTATGCTGATGGCTTGTTCACGGGGATAAGGTGCTGATAAGGGAATGATATCTCCCAGGTATGGAAGCAGAGTCGATTCTGATACAATGGAATGTTTCGCATAGAGCGCATTCTTGGTCGCTTCCAAATAATACGGATCAATCATGGACGCAGCTTCCAGCGAAACCGGCATTCTTCCCCCATTCACCGCCATTACGAGGAAGTTAAGCAGAACCCCGATGAAAATAATGATGAAATGGGAATGGTGCCGATTCAGCCAGAGGAAAACCAATCCAATGATATACACGACTATAAAAGAAGCTCCGCTTAACTTGCCAATCAAATTAACCTTATTTTGTAAAGAAAAAATCACAATCTGAATAAGCAGCAAAAAAGGGAAGATCCAGCCCATTTTGAACTTTAAATCTGCAAATCTAGTGAAATTTCCTCCGCGGATAAACCCTATTATTATCGCAAGCAGTATTCCATCAAAAACCATAAATGTTCCTCCGAACTATATTCTGTATAATTTTACATAATTATGTAAAAAGTGAACCTGTCTATTATATCGAAATATTATTATAAAAGTTTAGAAGTTTTTTGAAAAATAAAAAATTACTACTAAAGTCCTGAGGGGTTTGAAAGTTAAAAAGAGTGAATGCCAGCTTGAGGTTTCTGGGGGATCATTCCGATTGATGAAAAAAGACAGTTTTTTAGAGGTTTTCAGTAAAAGCAAACTTTGAGAAAAAGTCACAGCATCCTTGAAGGCAGGCTTTAAGAACCATGTTCAAAAAAGGGATGCAGGTAAAGATAAGCGACTAATCATATGGATGGGGAGATTATTATAGAGATATAATAAGACGCTTAAGAAAAGATTCTCAATTTCTTCAAAGAGGAGGAGGAGGGAAATTTTAATAGATCTAAAGAACTAGTTAGTCGTTCCTAAATCCTATCTTTCTAAAACGTGTTGATTACTTAAAGGATTCATTGTAACGTATATATATATAAGTAGAATGGCAGCGTTTTCATAAAATGAAATCTGTGTAGTTGAAGTTATAGCTAGTTTGTACAATTTTGTGCAAGCGGTTTCACAACTACACTTCTTTTCGAGTGTTTGTGCAAACGTTTTCATTAAAACAAAGGAGGAAAAAGGGGATGCAGAAGAATAAGATACAAAAAGCAGTGTCTGTTTTCTTGTCAATGATCTTGATCGTATCCATGTTTGCGGGATACATACCTACAGCGATGGCACAAACCGGTGACCGGTCTATTACTCTCTCATATGAGCGGCCTGATGGTAATTATGAAGGCTGGAATCTCTGGGTATGGGGTACCGGTGTTCAGGATGACCAAATTGATTACACAGAAATCAAAGAAGGAAAGGCAATTTTTAATATAGCTGTTGCTTCTGATGTTGACAAAGTTGGATTCATTGTCCGGAAAGGCAACTGGGAAGCGAAGGATGTCGATGCCGACCGCTATATAACGCTGAATAAGAATGATGCTGTTACAAAGGTTCATGTAACTAGCGGTGTTGAAGAAGTCATCACTGTGCCGGATGGCTCAGGCCCCGTAGTGGAGAATGGAAATGCTTCGTTCTTTTTTCGGGACAAGGATTTATATGCACAGGATGCCATGAATACAGTTGAAAAAGTAGAGCTTGAGATCCTGGGGCAGCGCTACGACATGCAGTTTCAACCAGAGAATGAACGTTTTACGTATACTTTGAAAGATCTTCCTAAAGGAGAGCATCTCTATACGTACTTTGTCACAGTCGATGGGGTGACGACTGAAGTCCCAGATCCATACAATACGGTTGATGGGCAGTCCATTGTTACATATCAAATGGCAGATTTTCAGGTGACAGGTACTGCTCAGCCTGCAGCCGTCAGTTACAATGAGAATGCTGTCGTGACGATTAATCTCGGGGCTGGAGCAGATGCTGAAGCCCGGGAAATGTATATGGATTTGACTGCCATCGGCGGAGCAGAAAAAGTTGCAGTTGATCCTGAACTGAAAGAATTGACCGTTTCCGTTGACCAATCTGTTCCTGCCGGCGTGAAAAAACTGCCGATTACAGTGGTGGATGAGTATGGAAACAAGCATGGGGGAGAAGCCTCCCTTGAAGTGAAGGCCCGTACTTTTACAGGTGAAGAGGCGGACTTTGACTGGGATGAATCTGTCATTTACTTCATGCTGACAGACCGTTTCTTTGACGGAGACAGTTCAAATAACGATCCTTATGGCATCGGCTATGATACTTCCAAAATGGGAACTTATCAAGGCGGTGATTTTAAAGGAATCACGCAAAAATTAGACTATCTTGATGAGCTCGGTATCAATACTCTTTGGATCAGTCCAATCGTGGATAATATAGACTACGATGTTAGATATAATGAAGAACCTGGTACTCCATATTACGGATACCATGGATATTGGGCAGACAATTTTGGCCAGCTCAACCCTCACTTTGGTTCGATGGCTGATTTCCATGAATTGATCGATGAAGCGCATAATCGTGGAATCAAAATCATGGTGGATGTGGTGTTAAACCACACTGGCTATGGATTGAAAGCAAGCGATGCCGGCACAACGGGTGTGGCCAACTTCCCGACAGATGAAGACCGTGCCCGCTTTGACGGAATGCTTCGTGACGGCGGTACCGATACAGTCCGCGGTGAACTGGCAGGCTTGCCGGACTTCCTTACAGAGGAATCTGCGGTCCGCGACCAAATCGTCCAGTGGCAGACAGACTGGATTGAAAAGTCGAAAACACCGAATGGCAATACGATTGATTACTTCCGTGTCGATACGGTGAAACATGTTGAAGATGCAACATGGATGAAATTCAAGAACGAGTTAACAAAAGTCAAGCCTGATCACAAGATGATTGGTGAAGTTTGGGGAGCGAGCGTAAACAATGACAGCGGCTACCTGAACTCGGGAATGATGGATTCATTGCTGGACTTTGATTTTAAAAATCTGGCAAGAGATTTTGCGAACGGCAGCCTGACAGCGGTGGAAACGAAACTAGAAAACCGCAACAAAGAGCTTTCCAATGATGCTACACTTGGTCAGTTCCTCGGCAGCCATGACGAAGACCGCTTCCTTGAAGCAGTAGGCGGTGACCTCGGAAAATACCAGGTAGCAGCGACACTTCAAATGACCGCTAAAGGACAGCCGGTCATCTATTACGGAGAAGAACTCGGTCTTCCTGGAAAAAATAATTATCCGGACTATGATAATCGTCAGAACATGCCTTGGGAACAAGTGGAAGGAAACAAGGTGTTAACGCACTATCAAAAAGTACTGGATTTCCGAAATGCCAATACAGATATTTTTGCTAAAGGAGATCGCAGCAAAGTCGCAGGCTCTGACAGCGAACAGTATCTTGTGTTTCAACGAAGCTATAATGAAGAAAGTGTTTATGTTGGCCTAAACACTGGGGCTGCAGTAAACGAAGCAGTAGTTAACTTTGGTTTGGCAGAAGCGGTCGTTACGGATCATTATTCTGGCAACACCTACAAAACTTCTGCCGCAGGTAAAGCGACAATCACTCTTCCTTCTATGGAAGACGGCGGAACCGCACTGTTAACCCTTGAGGGCGGAGTGCCTGTTGAAGAGCCGGGGGACGCTGGTGAAATCGGAGAAAACACCCTTCGTATTCACTACCAACGAAGTGATAACAGCTATGAAAATCTTGGAGTCTGGCTCTGGGGAGACGTTGCAGCTCCTTCTGAAAACTGGCCATCCGGCGGCACACCATTTGATGGAGTGACAGAGTACGGAGCCTATGTGGATGTCAAAATTAAATCGGACGCGCAAAATATAGGGTTCCTTGTTTTAAACAGAACTAATGGTGAAAAAGACGGCGGAGATAAAACAATCGAATTATCTTCCCCGGAAATGAATGAAATTTGGATCGAGCAAGGTTCAGACGAAGTATTTTTATTCGAACCGGCAAACCTGCCGCAAGATACCATTCGCATCTATTATGAACGTCAAAATGGCGACTATGATGGATGGGGGCTGTGGAACTGGGGCGATGTGGCGGCACCATCTGACGGGTGGCCGAACGGAGCAGCAGACAAAGCCGGTATCGGTAAATTTGGCGCATATTATGATATTAAGTTAAAAGAAAATGCCTCAAAAGTCAGCTTCCTGTTCGTAAACAAAGAAACGAGCGCCCAAACAGCTGATATGTCTTTTGAAATGCTGGATCAGCATAATACCGTGTTTGTAAAAGAAGGCGAAGACAAGGTGTACACAAACCCTTACGGCACGGTAAAGCCTGCGCTGTTATCAGGCGAAGCACTTTCTGACAAGGCGATCAGCCTCACCTTTACCAAAACGGAAGGATTAACGGTTGAAGACTTGAAAGAAAAGATTTCTGTGAAAGATAAAGATGGCAGCGATGTGACTATCTCAGACATCACGGTAGAAGGTCCTGAGAAGATCAACCTTCACGGAACATTCGATATCGAAAAACTTCCATATACAGTTACGTATGGAGAACGCTCTATCACAATCGATTCAGGCTGGAAATTGATCGATGAAATGTACGGCTATGACGGAGAACTGGGAGCAGAGCTACATAAAAACGGTTCTGCGACATTGAAGGTTTGGTCTCCAAAGGCGGATGATGTTTCCGTTGTCCTCTACGATAAAAAGGACCAGAACAAAGTAGTTAAAACCGTAGAGATGGAAAAAGGTGACCGTGGAGTTTGGTCCGTGACTCTCGCTAAAAAGAACACGGGTGTCAAAAACCACAGAGGCTACTACTATCATTACAAAGTTACGCATGGCGAAGCGACAAAATTAGCGCTTGATCCTTACGCCCAGTCCATGGCTGTATGGAGCAGTGAGTCGGTTGATCCGGTTGGAAAAGCAGCCATAGTGGATGTATCAAGGGTGTCACCAAAACTGGATTTTGCTGATATTCCGGGCTATGCAAAACGAGAAGACACCATTATCTACGAAGCTCATGTGCGTGACTTTACATCTGATCCTAACATTGCAGATGAGCTCGATCACGAGTTCGGTACTTTTGCCGCATTCGCAGAAAAACTGGATTACATTCAAGACTTGGGTGTGACGCACATTCAGCTGCTTCCGGTCATGAGCTACTACTTTGCCAATGAGTTTGATAAAGACCAAAGGTTGCTGGAGTATCAGTCTCAGGATACCAACTACAACTGGGGATATGACCCGCAAAGTTACTTCTCTTTGACTGGCATGTATTCAGAGAAACCGGAAGACCCGGAAAAGAGAATCAAAGAGTTCAAGAAACTGATCAAAGAGATTCATAAACGCGATATGGGTGTCATACTGGATGTAGTGTATAACCATACGGCACAGGTATCTATTTTCGAAGATTTGGTACCTAACTACTATCACTTTATGGATGCGGATGGCACGCCAAGATCAAGCTTCGGCGGCGGACGTTTGGGAACGACTCACAAAATGTCCCGAAGAATCCTGGAAGACTCGATCATGCACTGGGTGAATGAGTACAAGGTCGATGGATTCCGCTTTGACATGATGGGAGACCATGACGCTGAGAGTATCCAAAGAGCTTTTGACAAAGCGAAAAAAGCAAACCCGAATCTGGTGATGATCGGAGAAGGCTGGAGAACTTTTGCTGGAGATGAAGGCGAGCCGGTCCAAGCCGCAGACCAAGATTGGATGCAGCACACTGAAGCGGTCGGCAGTTTCTCCGACGAGTTCCGTAATGAATTGAAATCAGGCTTTGGAAGTGAAGGGCAGCCAAGATTCCTGACTGGCGGTGCGAGAAACATCGGGCAAATCTTTGATAATATCAAAGCACAGCCGCATAACTTTACAGCGGATCAGCCAGGAGACGTTGTGCAATACATCGCGGCCCATGACAACCTGACACTGTACGATGTCATTGCACAATCAATTAAAAAAGATCCGGACGTACCGGAAAACAACCTGGAAATCCACAAACGGATCCGTATCGGAAACGCGATGGTATTAACATCGCAAGGAACGGCCTTCATCCATGCCGGCCAGGAATTCGGACGCACAAAACAGTGGAGAGCGGAAGCAGAAACGGCACCATACAAATCTACTTACATGGAAGACGAGAATGGCAATCCGTTCAAGTATCCGTATTTCATCCATGATTCTTATGATTCATCGGACATCATCAACAGAATCGATTGGGAAAAAGCGACGAACGAAGAACTTTACCCGGTTAACAATGTGACAAGAGAGTACACTGCAGGCTTAATCAAACTGCGCCGTTCAACAGATGCTTTCCGTTTGGGCTCAAAAGAATTGATCGACAGAAATGTCACCTTGCTTGATGATCCTGAAATCAAAGAGGAGGACTTGCTGATTGCCTATCAGGCGAAAGCGACTAATGGGGATGTGTATTATGTGTTTATTAATGCGGACTCTAAGGCAAGAACATTGACGTTAGATGAAGATTTAACTGATGCTGTAGTGCTGGTTGACCAGGATGAGGCAGGGGTTGAGAAAGTTTCTGAGAAAACAGGCTTTAGTTTGACTGCCCATAGCATCTCTCTTGATCCTTTAACGACTGTAGTAGTAAAGGCAGGAGGTAATATAGAAGTCAAGGGTCCTGAGAAAGGGACTGAAAAGGGTAAGAAGAAAGAATAAGTAGTAAAAGTTTCATTATAAAAGAAAGAAGCTTGGCAGTTGCCGGGCTTCTTTTTTAAGGAGTTGTAATAAAGCAGTGTGAGGGAACCCCACATCTTGGAAGCTACTGCTTTCAATACTGTTCTCATTTAGTACCCTGCTTTCAACCAGGATACACACGTGCCTGTGACCTCTCTACTCGCAAAAAATCTTATAATGATTGGGTACGGCTTCCTCATAACCCTCAAAAGCCACAGCCACCATTGGGTTATTTGTATATTCCTAAATTACTTATAAATATTAATGTTAACCAATAAGTAAAAACAAGTTAACATTTTTTGGGTTTTAGATTCCATTTAAAGGAAATTTATAATAAAATAGTAAAAAAGGAGGGGTTAAATGGAAGGTGTTTCGAAAGAAAGACTAGTAGAAGAAAGCAGAACAAAGATGATTTATGCAATTCAAACATTCGGCAAATTTTCTTTAGAAGCCATCCAAGCAAGTCAGGAATTGGACCAACTACTTAATAGTATTCAAGGCTCTCCTTTAGATAATGTCTTAAAAGATAGAAGATAAATGTTTCGTTTTATCTTTGAAGAAACCTTACTGTAAATAACTGACTCAACCCTACACCAACTGATTGGGTATCAACAGTGTATACAAAAGATTTCAGGTACTGTTCTCACATGTAGTTGTAACAGCCTGCTCCATAAACGAGAAAGGGGCTAATACCTTCTCTCTTCTTGGATGTATTATTCTCCTTCCCATAAGAAACAGCAGCCTTGTCCTTGAATAGTAAATGCGAGGGAGGGGGCACTATGTATATAACGTTTAACTGAAAAGGTTGAACGATGCATATTTAACTGAATATTGCACTAGCAACATAGAAATGATTACCCCCTTAAAACTCTTCTACTCTCCTATATCCTGTCTGCCACCCCCTACTTTGAATTGTGTATTAAGAACACTCCCCCCACAGACAATATTCTATTTTCATCTTTTGGTTCTGTTTGAAGTATTTATTTTATTACAGCGGCTTTAAGTGAAAACTTAGCCGGGTATGGTGGATTTGGGTTGTATGCCTACCAAATAGTCACCTTAAAAACCTCTGAAGAATATAAAGAAAAATAGTCATTAGTAGACTTTGGGGTAAAATTATTTTTATAAGGTATGTTGCATAATTATTTATATGTGTTAAAATACATTTTATTGAATAAATATTAATTAAAATTTATAGGGGGATTTAAAAGATGAAAAAACTTTTTGCAGGTTTGATGGCAGTTGTAATGGCAGGTTCGTTGGCGGCATGTGGTAATTCTGAGGAAACGAGCGGTGAAGGAAAAGAGAAGATCATTATGGGAACTTCCGCAGATTTCCCTCCATTTGAAACACGCGAAAATGATGGAGAGATTGTCGGTTTTGATATTGACCTGGCGAAGCATATTACAGAAGAGCTTGGATATGAACTTGAGATTAAAGATATGAACTTTGACGGGCTGATCGGTGCCCTTCAGGCTGATACAGTCGACTTTGTGGTGTCCGGTATGTCCGCTACAGATAAACGTAAAGAGAATGTAGATTTCTCCGTTGAATATCACCGTTCAGGAGAGATGTTCATTACGTTGCCAGATTCAGAGATTGAAAGCATGGAAGATTTAGACGGGGTAAAGCTTGGTGTTCAGCTTGGGACTATTCAGGATGAAGCTGCCAAGAAACTATCTGAAACGATTGACCTTGAAGTGAAATCATTAGACAAGCTGCCTGCTTTAATTCAGGAATTGAAAGCAGGACGTATTGATGCCATCTATCTTGATAAAACAGTGGCGGAAGGCTATATCAAGGAACTGAATTTGAAAGGTTTCGAGGATGAGAGCTCTGTTTCTCCTGGTATGGCGATTGCGTTCCCTAAAGGCAGTGACAAGGTTGAGGAATTCAGTAAAGTAATAGAGGAAATGAAAGAAAACGGCGAATTGGAAAAATTAGAAGAAAAATGGCTGAAAGAATAAATATTTAAGAAATGAGGTGCAGGCATGGATTTGGATTTTCTCCGGATCGTGCCTTCTATTCCTTTTATACTGAACGGAGTATGGGTGACGTTACTTTTCGTTTTGTTGTCAGGAATCGTAGGTTTTATCATCGGAACAATTTTATCATTATTCAAGATAGGCAGAATTAAAGTTTTAAAGTGGTTTGCGGATGCCTATACATCCATATTCAGGGGAACGCCTCTGATTTTACAGCTGATGCTGATTTACTTTGCCACCCCGCAGCTGACGGGCTTTGATATTCCACCGTTTCTGGCAGGAATGCTTGCTTTCGGACTGAATTCGGGGGCTTATATTTCGGAAATCATCCGTGCGGGAATCCAGGCAGTCGATAAAGGCCAGAAAGAGGCAGCTGAGGCGCTTGGGATTTCATACCGCCCGATGATGAAAGATATCATCCTTCCGCAGGCGTTAAAAAATATTCTGCCTGCCTTGATGAATGAATATATTACATTGACAAAAGAATCGGCGATTGTGTCGACAATCGGATTTTTAGATATTATGAGGAGATCGCAAATCGTCAGTGCGAATACGTATACAGCGTTTGAACCGCTGATATTTGCGGGACTCATCTATTATGTGCTGGTCATGTGCCTGACGCTGCTTGGAAGACAATTGGAAAGGAGGCTGCGCCGGAGTGAGTAAGGATTACATCAAAGTGAAAGGCCTTCATAAAACTTACGGTAAGCTGGAGGTTTTAAAAGGAATATCAACGACCATTAATAAAGGGGAAGTGGTGGCGATCATCGGTCCTTCAGGGTCGGGGAAATCAACCCTGCTCCGCTGCTTGAACCTTCTCGAAACACCGACCGGCGGAGAGGTATGGATTGGGGGGGATGAGATCACGCATCCTCAAACAGATATCTTGAAAGTGCGCCAAAATGTCGGAATGGTGTTTCAGCATTTCAATCTATTCCCGCATAAGACCGTGTTGGAAAATGTCACATATGCACCAGTTGTAGTAAAAGGGGAAACAGAGGCTGCGGCCGAAGAGACTGCTTTAAAACTTTTGAAATCGGTGGGGCTTTCTGAGAAAGCGCATGACTATCCGAACAGATTGTCAGGCGGGCAAAAACAGCGTGTCGCCATCGCCCGTGCTCTTGCGATGTCACCGGATGTCATGCTGTTTGACGAGCCGACATCTGCTCTAGATCCGGAAATGATCAAAGAAGTGTTGGACGTCGTTAAATCGCTGGCCCATACCGGTATGACCATGGCCATCGTCACACACGAAATGGGCTTTGCAAAGGAAGTCGCGGATAGAATACTGTTCCTGGACGGCGGCGTGTTAATGGAAGACGTCCATCCAGAAGAATTCTTCCATAATCCCAAAAGCGAGCGTGCTAAGGAATTCTTAGAGAAAGTCCTTTAACACATTAAAGCACTAAGAGGGACAGTCCCTCTTAGTGCTTTAAAGTAGTGAAGCATCGTCACAACTACTCATAAATGAGGTTGAAATATATGGAGAAATTGAAGCAGCAAGTAATTGAGGAGATTGATCAGCTGAAGACTGTTTTAGATGAGATCAGTATCTATATTGGCGAGAATCCTGAGCTTGGGCATGAGGAGTTCAAGGCAAGTAAAGTCCTTTCTGAAACGTTGGAAGACCATGGATTTTCTCTCGAAATGGGTACGTGTAACTTGCCGACTGCTTTCAGGGCGGTTTATGACAGCGGCAAGGAAGGGCCGGTCATCGGCTTTATGGCTGAATACGATGCCCTGCCGGAAGTCGGACACGCTTGCGGTCACAATCTGATCGGCACTATGGGGATCGCGGCCGGAATTGGCTTGAGCAAAGTCCTATCGGAAACGGGAGGAAAGGTCATCGTATACGGAACACCTGCCGAAGAAACCCGTGGCGGAAAAGTGACGATGGCTGAAGGGGGCATTTTTGATGAGCTTGATGTCGCCCTGATGGTTCATCCTCTCCACAGTTACGTGAAAAGCGGTTCATCGCTCGCAATGGATGCGATTCAGTTTGAGTTTTTCGGTAAGTCCACTCACGCAGCGGCCAATCCGCAGGACGGCATCAATGCTTTGGATGCGGTAATCCAAACGTTCAACAGTATCAATGCCCTTCGTCAGCATATCCTGCCGAGTGCACGAATCCATGGGATTATCACTGAGGGTGGAAAGGCCGCCAACGTCACTCCCGACTATGCAGTTGCCCAATTCTATGTCCGCGGTACCTCCCGTGCTTATGTAAATGAATTAACAGAAAAAGTGAAGAAGTGTGCGGAAGGAGCAGCTTTACAGACCGGAGCAACGCTGAAGCACTCTTTTTACGAGTTTTCTTATGATGACATGATCACCAACTCAGAGTTATCGGAAGCCTTCACCCAGGAATTGATTTACCTTGGAGTGGACAGCAGCGAAATCCAGGAACAGCGTGACGGCAGCGGGTCACTCGATATGGGGAATGTCAGCCAAGTGGTCCCGGCCATCCATCCTTATATTAAAATCACAGATGAAGCGTATGCATGCCATACTCATGAGTTCCGTGAAGCGGCCATGACAGATCAGGCGAGAGAAGCGATGGTTTTGGGGGCCAAAGCGATGGCGTTGACTGGGGTTGAAGTGCTGACAAATAGAGAACTTCTGCAAAAAATTAAACAGGAGTTTTCCCAGAAGCAAAATAGTCAAGCCTCCACAAGCATACAATGAGTCTTACTCGAAAAAAACCGTACACATGGATTACTCCTTATGTACGGTTTTTTTACTTGCTCTACCACACCATCCACCTCAAAAAATAGTAATTGATACAAAAAACGGATGATGGCAGTTAACTCCCTGCCTACTACAACATTTAATTGAAATTGATAAAAAGTTTAGACTATTTACACTTATTTTACACTTTATTGGCAATTTTTGTAGTATACTCATAACTGTTGAGTATACGCCATTTGAAAAAGTTGTTAATAGGAGGAATAAAATGGATTTGAAAGTGGTACAGCGTAAGTCTCTTAATGTCGCCCTTGCCTCTACTATGGTGTTAAGTTTGATGGCACCTGCTGCAGCTCAAAATGTTTCTGCCTCTGAGTTGAAAATTCAAAACCTGCTTATCTCTGAGTACATAGAAGGCTCAAGTTATAATAAAGCCTTGGAAATTTATAATGGTACGGACGCTCCTATTGATCTATCAGAATATACATTGGAATCCTACATTAACGGGGATTCGAGTAGCAAAAACACGTTAGAACTAACTGGAACTTTACAACCTGGAAATGTGTTTGTAATCGCAAACAACCAAGCTGATACAGCAGTCAAAGATAAAGCCGATTTGCTGCTCGGGGCGAACTCGGTCGCTACTTTTAATGGAAATGATCCGATTGTCCTGCTTCACAACGGAACCATTATTGACTCACTTGGACAAGCAGGCAATGCTTCTGACTTTGCGAAAAATGCAACCCTGGTTCGTAAGTCAACAGTGACTACCGGTGATACAGATGTTACTGATGCTTTTGATTCCTCGCAATGGACTGCTCTCGCAGAAGATGACTTTAGCAATCTTGGAACCTATGGCGAGGCAGCTGACCCGGGTGCAGGGGAACCTGTAGTATTAAGTACAATTGCAGATGCTCGTACAAATGCTGTAAATACTGTAGTAAAAGTAGAAGGTTTTGTAACCGCTTCCATGGGGGCGGGAGGGAAAACGAACCTTTACATTCAAGACGACACAGCAGGGATTGTTGTCCGTGCATCCGGCTTAACGGCACAGCCCGGTGATAAGGTGCTTGTAGAAGGCAAGCTAAAAGATTACCACGGCCTTGCACAAATAGAGCCGGCCACTGCTTCAGATGTTACAGTAACCACTCCTTCGGCAGGGGTGCCCGCCCCTTATTCTTTAACGGCAAATGAAATGTCTACTAATGGTGAACTGTATGAAGGCACTTTTGTGAAATTCACCAATGTAACCATTGAATCTGTAAATCAATATGGTGAATTCACTGTTTCAGACGCATCAGGAGAATTTATGGCTGCTCCTGACAATGTGGGACTCCTGGAAGTTGGAAAAACTTATGAAAATATCCTTGGGGTCGTCGACTATAGTTATGGAAACTTTAAGTTAATTCCCCGAAGTGCTTTTGATGTAATCGAAACAGTATTTTCTGTGCGTGCTGATCCTGCTTCAGGAAATGTGGTAGAGGGTACCGAAATTTCTCTTTACACTGCAGCTGAAGGTGGAGTAATCTACTACACTATTGATGGCTCTGAACCCACGGAAGCAAGTACCGAGTATACAACTCCTATCGAAATTACAACAGATATGACAATCAAAGCGGTTGTGATGAAAGATGGAGAAACAAGTGAAGTTGCTACATTCACTTATAAAGCTTTAAAAGCAACAGACGGTCTTAGCATTCATGATATACAAGGTGAAGGCCATGAGTCCCCCTATAAAGATATGAATGTAACAAATGTAGAAGGGATCGTTACAAAGTTAGACGGATCAAACGCTTTTTTCATGCAAACTGAGAATCCCGATGATAACGAAGCAACTTCTGAGGGTATCTTTGTTTATAAGAGGAACTCGGGTGTACAGGTTGGCGATAAGGTGAGTGTTGATGGAAGAATAGTCGAATATAGAGAAGATGGTTATAGTGATGCCAACGACTTGCTGACTACTGAAATATCAGGATCGTCAATAACAATACTCTCTTCCGGTAACTCTCTTCCGGAAGCGGTAGTAATAGGGGAAGACCGTACACCGCCTACAGAAAATATTGAAGATGATAATATGACTTCTTTTGATCCTGAAACGGATGGCTTGGATTTCTATGAAAGTCTTGAAGGGATGCTGATTGAAATTCCGAATGCGACTGTTACTGGACCGGTCAAATACGATGAACTTCCTGTTGTAACAGTAACCAGTGCAGACCAGGTCAGAACAAGGGCTGGCGGTGTACTGATCCAACCTAATGATTACAATCCTGAGCGCATGCTGATTGATGTAGATGGCATCAATCTTAACGCAAAGACAGGGGATACGCTAAGTGGTCCTGTTACAGGGGTTGTAAGCTATGACTATAGCAATTTCAAGATCCGTCCGACTGGTGTTTTCCCGGAAGTGGCAGATGGCGGAACAGAACGTGAAGTAACTTCTATTGAAGCGGGAGCTGAAGACTTAACAGTCGCTTCCTATAATATCGAGAATTTTCATAAGGGTGTCGGTGAAGAGAAGATTAGCAGAATTGCTGACTCTATCATTAATAATATGAAAACACCTGATATTATCGGGCTTGTAGAGGTCCAGGATAATAATGGACCAGATGATGATGGCACGACTGATGCAAGTGAATCCTATCAGGCTATCATAGATGCCATCGTGACCGCAGGCGGCCCGGCATATGAGTTCACTGAAATTGCACCGGAAGATAAAACAGACGGAGGCCAGCCAGGAGGGAATATCCGTGTAGGCTTCATATACAACCCGGACCGAGTCCAGCTGGCTGATAAAGAAGCCGGCGACGCCTCGACAGCTGTCGGGGTTACGGAAAATGGTCTTACACATAACCCTGGTCGCATTGATCCAACAAATGAAGCTTTTGATGATTCAAGGAAAGCTCTCGCAGCTGAGTTTGTTTTTAATGGTGAAAAAGTATTTGTAGTGGCTAACCATTTTAACTCTAAACGCGGCGACGGAGCTCTATTCGGTGCAGAGCATCCTATTTTTCTTGGCAGTGAAGTGCAGCGTCTTAAACAGGCAGCTGTGATAAATGAATTTGTTAATGATATTAACAGCAAAGTTGAAGATGCCAATGTAGTCGTTCTGGGGGATTTGAATGACTTTGAATTCTCTGCTCCTATCAATGCCTTAGAGGGTGATATCCTTACCAACATGATGGAAAAGCTCCCTTTGGAAGAACGATACACCTATATCTATCAAGGAAACTCACAAGTGCTTGACCATATTCTTGTCTCCAATAATCTAGCAGACATCACGGAGATTGATAGTATCAACATCAATGCGGACTTTAGTGAACAAGATGGTCGTGCTAGTGACCATGATCCAGTGCTTGCTAATATACAATTCAGTAAAGAAGTCGAAGTGTATAGAGTTTCAGGTGCAGACCGCTATCAGACCGCTATTGAAATCTCTAAAAAAGGCTGGGAATCTGCAGATACAGTTGTAATCGCGCGCGGAGATGCATTCCCGGATGCCCTTGCAGGTGCCCCGCTTGCTTATAAACTGGATGCCCCTATCCTTCTGACTCAGCAAAATTATATGAGTAAAGAAATTAGGGACGAAATTAAACGTCTGGGTGCGACGAAAGCAGTAATCCTCGGTGGAGAAGCGGCAGTTTCAAATTACGTAGATTATCAAATTAATGGTCTTGGAGTAAAGACTGAACGAATTTCCGGTGCAGACCGTTTCGAGACGGCTGCTAATATCGCAGCAAGACTTGGAGGTTCCCCTGAGAAGGCAGTAATTGCGAATGCATACACATTTGCGGATGCATTATCAGTTGCATCATATGCTTCTCAAAATGGTTATCCAATTGTTCTTACTGAGCAAGGCAAGCTTCCGGCTTCATCAAGTAAAGCGATAAAGTGGATTGATGAGCAGATTGTTGTCGGTGGTGAAAATGCAGTAAGCACAAAAGTTTTTAAAAGTCTAAGTAATGCTGAACGTTTTAGCGGTATCGACCGTTATGCAACGTCAGCTGTAATTGCAAAATCATTAACTCCAGTTACAAATAAAGCGATTGTAGCAACTGGAAAGAATTTTGCCGATGCTTTGGCAGGTTCTGTTCTTGCTGCGAAACAAGGAGCGGAGATTCTTCTGGTTCAACCTACAGAAGTTCCAGGAGTCATCTTAGATGCAATCGAAGCTGACCAAATCACTAAATTCCATATCATTGGTGGAGTAAATGCAGTTGATGAAGCGGTAGCTGAAAAGTTAAGAAGAGAAGAATAGTACAACTTACTACACATGGGAGGGTAGTCAGTCAGCCTTCCCATATGTCATCTGGTTAATTGTTTGTTTACATTTTTACAGAATAATAGAATGAAAGAGGTCAGGAAAAACATGGACATTAAAAAACCACTTTACGGAGTACTCACTACTGCAGCACTAGCAGCTGGTATCTTTGCCATAACACCCTCATCGGAAGCGGCAACCGGCAATTTTGATTTAACGATCATGCACACTAACGATACACATGCGCACCTTGATAATGTAGCCCGCAGAATTACGGCAATAAGAGACCTAAGAGCTGAGAGAAGCAATTCTATCCTTCTGGATGCAGGAGATGTCTTTTCGGGTACGTTGTATTACAACAAATATAAAGGTCTTGCTGATGTTAAATTCATGAACATGATTGGCTATGATGCGATGATTCCTGGGAATCATGAATTTGATGATGGTCCTGCAGCATTTGCTAACTTTATCAAACAAGCCGAATTTCCAATTATCAGTGCCAATATCGACTTCAGTGCTGATGAAGACTTAGGTCCTCTGGCACAAGAAAATATTGGTACACCAGGCGAAGGCGGAAAGATTTACCCGGCTACCATCCTTGATGTGAATGGAGAAAAAGTCGGGGTTTTCGGATTGACAACAGAAGAAACAGCTATCCTCTCAAGTCCCGGGGATACAGTCAAATTTGAAGACTATTTGAAGAAGGCTGAAGAGACAGTTGCAATGCTTGAAGCAGAAGGCATCAACAAAATTATTGCTCTTACCCATCTCGGCTATAATTATGACGTGACACTGGGTGAGACTGTTGAAGGGATCGACATCATTGTTGGGGCTCACAGCCATACAAAGCTGTCCGAAGCAGTAGAAATTGAAAAAGAGGGCAATGCTGATCCGACCATAGTGGTTCAGGCAAACGAGTACAGTAAATTTCTTGGGGACTTACAAGTGTCATTTGATGCAAATGGAGTCCTTATAGATGGGTCCTGGGATGAAAATCTCATTGACCTGAATGAAGAAGATGATCAAGGAAACTATGTGATTGAAGCTGACCCGGAAGCCCAAGCTGAGTTGGATAAACTTGCTGGACCGCTGGAAGAAATGAAACAAACAATAGTAGGCTCTTCAGCTGCGTTTCTGAATGGAGAGCGCAACAATGTTCGGACGGGTGAAACTAACTTAGGAAATCTAATCGCCGATGCTATGCTGGAAAAAGCACAGCAAAATGGCGGAAGTGCAACTATTGCCATCCAGAATGCAGGAGGAATTCGTGCGTCCATTGATGAAGGACCGATAACACTCGAAGAAGTCCTGACTACAATGCCATTTGGAAATACCTTGGTGACGCTGGACTTAACTGGAGCAGAAATCCTGGCAGCCTTGGAAAATGGGGTTAGTGATGTTGAAAATATTGCTGGCCGATATCCTCAAGTTGCAGGAATGAAGTTTTCTTATGATAGAGAACTTCCGGCAGGTGAAAGAGTAATTGATGTTCAAGTGAAAACAAAGGACGGATTTGTATCTATTGATCTTGAAAAAGTGTATACAGTGGCAACGAATGCTTATATTGCGAGTGGCGGTGACGGGTATGAAACTTTCGCCAAAGCAAAAGATGAAGGAAGAATGAAAGAGTTGTTCTTCGTTGATTATCAGGTATTCACGGAGTATCTTGATAATCATGCCAATGTCAAACCAACTATTGAAGCCAGAATTGTTGAAGCAGGCACGGAACGTATTATGGGAGAAACCCGTTATGAAACAGCGGTAGAAATTTCAAAAGCCGGCTGGGAAAGTGCGGAAACCGTCGTTATTGCCCGTGGTGATTCTTTCCCTGATGCGCTTGCAGGAGCACCTCTTGCTTACAAGCACAATGCTCCTATTCTACTGACCGATAAAGGAGCACTGACGCGGGTTGTCAAAGAGGAAATCTCCCGATTGGGTGCCAAAAATGTCATTATTCTTGGTGGAACTGGTGCGGTTGATAATTTTGTGGAATATCAATTGGAAGGTATGGGGCTTGATGTAGAACGTATCGGCGGAAAAGATCGCTGGGAAACCGCAGCCAACATTGCAGCACGTTTAGGGGGCTCTCCTGAAAAAGCAGTGATGGTGAACGGAAATAACTTCCCTGACGCTCTTGCAGTGGCGCCTTATGCAGCACGTCATGGCTATCCTATCCTCTTGACAGGATCTGATCAACTTCCGAAAGCTACTGGAAATGCTTTGCGAGGGATCGACAGCACTATCGTCGTTGGCGGTGAAGGAGTCATCAGCGCAAATGTATTTGATGACCTTTCGGGAGCGGTCCGTTATTCAGGAACCAACCGCTATGCTACAGCAGGTGCCATTGCTGAACAATTGATGCCATCTTATCGTGTGTTTGCAGCAACCGGAACGAACTTTGCAGATGCATTGGCAGGATCAGTACTAGCTGCTAAAGAAAATGCTGCTATGATTCTTGTTAAGAAGGATGAGCTGCCAAAAGAATCCGAGCAGGCAATCAATAGACTCCAAGCTGCCGAATTCACTATTTTGGGTGGAGAAGGCGCTGTAAGTAAAACCGTTGCAGATCTGTTATCTAAATAACAATAAAAAAGCTGTCGAAACTAGTTTCGACAGCTTTTATTTTCAGTGAATTTAGACTAGTCATCTGTGCCAGCGGCTTTCTTTATACTTATGTGCTTTTTCAAAATAAGACTCGACGGAAATATTGCCTATACTATAGAATCCGCTATCCGGGTCCCAAATATAATAGGACTCTAAGCTGTTGACATAGTCTTTGTGGAGGTTGTCGGGTAACTTATAATGATCATTGTAAGTCAGATTTTCAAACTCCTGAATAGGAAGATAGAAGAGTGCGGATTGGATAATATTATTTTCAGTTAGTTCAAGAAGTGCCTCTCCTGATGCTGAATGGTCAGAGTGTGGATCATTAAAACTTAAAGCATGATGCCTTGCTTCTGGATATTTTTTATTCATTTCAATCATGACCTCTTTAACTGATTCTTTGTTTATTTGGCCATCAGGGAGGTCATACACAAATACATTCTCTTCTTTAACACCAAGCTCCTTAACCGCTTTTCTGAATTCCTTTACACGCGCTTTCCCGAATTCTTCTCTTGTCAGGGGAGAGAGTCCTTGCGTGGTCAGTTTTTCATTAATGGCATGGAAAGACTGACTGGCTTCCCCATGGGAAAGCAGGACCACTGCCACTTCATTTCCTTTATCTATTTGGTGGAGGATGGATGGGCCCAAGCTGAGCACTTCATCGTCAGCGTGAGGCGCATAAAAGACCGACGTATTCGGTTCACCTTCAATAAAACTGCAGGCGTTTAAAAGGATGAATAGCAGACTGTATGATAAAAGCTGATGAAATAATTTCATGATTACCTCCAAAACGTAATAGTAAGACAATCCCCCTTGATTCTATCAAAGTTTATGAGTGTGGTGTATACTTTAGGAAGATTAGAATGAAATGAAAGGAACGGAGTATGGAACAAGAGCAAATGAAGCAAGTTAAGACAAAAAGGGTTTATTCCCTTGATATGCTGAGAGGGATTATTGTTGTTTTATCCGTATTTGTCAGCACCATTCCGTATGGAGAAATAGACTACAGCTATTTCCGGCATGCAGAATGGTACGGTGTTACTATTACCGATATTGTATTGCCGTCATTCATTACTATCTTTGGCACAAGTATGGCAATCGCTTATCAAAAAGGAGTCAAATGGGAGAAGATTTTGAAAAGGACTGTCCGGTTAATCGTTTACGGAATTATTTTTACAATCATTGTCTCGTGGAGTATCGACTTCTCAACTATTAGATTGACAGGTGTTCTGCAGATGTTTGCACTGCTTGGCATTATCACAGTGGTGATTACTAAATTCATAAAAAAACCACTCTATCTCATGCTTGTGGCTCTTTGTATATCAGTTGTATATGGAAGTATTCTGATGTTAACTGGCCAATCATGTGAGAACGGTCTGCCGCAGCCTGACTGTAATATATCAGGAGTGATAGATGGAGCAGTATTTGGGGATCGACACATCTACCATCAAGGAGAAAGAGGGTTTGACCCTGAAGGTCTGGTTACCAGTTTCTCTGCACTGTCCAATGTCCTGTTTGGCTATGCATTCGGCAGGTTGATACTTAACCGAAAAGAAACTGGAGCCTGGAAAGAATTATTAGTAATTGGTCTGCTGCTGGTAGTGTGCTCCCTTATATGGGATCAGTTCCTGCCCTATAATAAGAGGATTTGGACGCCGGCTTTTGCATTGCTGGCAGCAGGAAGTACTGCAGGGATGTTATCTATACTCTATGTGATTTTTGATAAAAGAAAACAGGATGCTAAAGAGCCCGCGTTAAAGCCTGTGGTTTGGTTTTTAGAGGCATTTGGCCGAAATAGCTTTTTGGTATATTTCGGGAAGTTTATTATATATTCTGTATTGCTTCATATTACGGTGACAACCGCTGAAGGGGAATTGTCACTATCAAAGGTGTTAGTTCAGCGGGTTGAAGCGTTCAGCCCATATCCGCAATTAACATACGCTTTTATCATGGTAGGCTTTTGGACTGCTGTTGCCGTGCTGCTTCATAGAAAAAAATGGTATTTAAAAGTATAATTAACAAAGAAAGGGTTGACCCAGATGTCGGAGTCGATCCTTTCTTTTATTAAATAGCTTTTTTGAATAATGATGTTGTTTTATGAATTGTGAATTTGAATTTCACTCCAGGTGCGCGCCTCAGCTTTGCGTACGGGGTTACGTACCGGTGGGTACGCAACCTTGGTCTCGCCTGTCCTGCAGGAGGTCGCTCACCTTCCTCTCCATTTACTGCAACCTTGCTTTTAAAACTAAGGGCTGACCAGGTAGAGCCCCTGTTCAAAACAAGTAGAATTACAACAAATGCTAAATAATAGTTCCGCATATAAAGCCTGAATAACCACATCATTAACTAACAAAGCCTATTATTTAGTAGATGATACTGCCCGCTCAAAAAGAAGACTAGAATATGTCCTTGTATATTTTAATAATGTTTCTCCGACTTCCTCTGCTGAAGCTGAAAACAAAGGTTCAAAAAGTTTTTTGTTTTTTTCTGAAGCGAAAGCTTCTATAAAATGGAACATTAATTTAATTTCAGTCATGCTGGTTGTGTAGTAAATTTCCATCTGTGTAACCTGGTCATTTACAGAGTTTTCATTTTCGATTTTTTCCTGGTAGAGGGGAGCCAAGCTTGCCAATTCACCTTGGATTGCCTGTTTAGCAGCCTCCATGCTCTTTTGGATAACGGATATACTTGGGTAGTTAGAGTTCTCTAAGAATTTGTAAAGGATGACATGCAAGGCTTTGGTCGATTCTACGTGAAATGCGATGCCTTTGATGAGTTCGTCTCTATAGCCTGCTTCTGTTGATGCCTCTTTCAAAACCTGCAGTAAATGGTTATTAACCTCATTCCTCATCTCTTCTTTATTTATATGCATTATCACTTTTTTATAGATTTCCCCGATTAGCCTGCTCAATTCTTCTGTTTTCATCCTAAGTCTCCTTTAATGTGTAATAAAATATGTCTATGACTATTTTAACATTCAAGAGTACTAATTGATAGAAAATTCTGCACTTTAAAAGAAACAAAAAAGATGTGTTCCTGTTAGTGAACACATCTATAACAATTGCTATTGCAGTCTTACAAGCTCATGTACTTCATCCTGGACGCTTTGGTGTATAGCTTTCCTTCCGCCTATGATTGTGCCTCCATAGGTAGATTCAGTCATCAATTCTTTGGTGGCAAGAATGGACCAATAACCCACTTTTTTCATAAAATAATTCCACCACTTTTCTCATTTCTTATTAGATTCAAAAAGCATGATGATGATGGCTGCTTGGCACTCCTCCCAATGTGGAATTTACAAATTCACATGTTTATCTGTTAAATTCCCCCTTTAATTAACCAAACAGTTGACTCTCCAAACCGAAATTTTTAATGAGGGAAACTTCAATAAAGTTTGCGCTTATTGGAGCACTGTTTTTTATGCTGAAATTTGTTACATAATTGTAAAATAATTTTGACAATTTAGTGCTAAAATTTGTTGTAGAAATATAGAGAAGGTGGAGAAAACATGTCAAGTTATCAAACTAATTATCGAAAGCCTATTTCTATCATTGTCGCTTCAGTTTTATGTGCATTTTCATTATTTTTTATGACTACTTCATCAACAGCAGCTGCTGAAACAAAAATTAATAGAATTAGCGGAGCAGATCGTTATGAAACTTCTGTTAAGGTATCACAAACAGGATGGTCTGCCGGCGCGGAAACAGTAGTCATTGCTGTAGGGGATAACTTTCCTGATGCTTTGGCAGGGGCCCCGCTTGCAGCAAAGCATAACGCCCCTATCTTATTGGTAACCAAAGAAAAGATTCCTTATGGTGTAATGAAAGAAATTGAACGTTTAGGGGCGGAAAAGGCGTACATATTAGGCGGGAACTCAGTTATTTCTCCTACCATTGAAAGTCAGCTGAAAGATAGGGGCATTAAGGTAGAAAGAGTAGCGGGAAAAAACCGTTATGAAACAGCTGCGAAAATTGCCAATTTGGTTGGAGGAACTAAAGCGGTGGTGACTTATGGCGGTGACTTTCCGGACAGTCTGGCAATTGCTCCGGTTGCTGCCAGTCAGTCAATGCCTATTCTCTTGACTGATAAAAATAATATACCCGAAGAAACAAAGAAAGTATTAACTGAATATAGTTCTTTTATTCTTGTGGGAGGCAAGGGAGTAATAAGTGAAAATGTTGAAAATAACCTTCCGAATGCTACTCGAATAGCAGGTAAGGACCGTTATGATACATCTACAAAGGTGGCAGAAAAGTTCTTTTCTTCTCAATCAGTAAATACTTCAATAATCGCCGCAGGGGAAAGCTTTGCGGATGCTTTGACAGGATCGGTTCTTGCTGCAAAGGGAAAAGCTCCGGTACTGTTAACTCAATCGAAAAATGTCCCTGCAGCCATTAAAGAAACGGTAGAAAAGCTGGGCATCGATCAATTAACCATTATTGGCGGGACCTCCGTAATTTCTGCAGAGGTACAAAGCCAGTTCGGCTTTGACCGTCAGGCGCTTGTACAGACAGCTAAACAATACCTGGGAGTACCATATTTATGGGGGGGAACTACACCGAGCGGTTTTGACTGCAGCGGGTATTTAAACTATGTATATGATAAACATGGTATTGATCTGCCAAGGACCACTTCAGATATATGGAATTTCGGCAGCAGGACAGGTACTCCTGAAATAGGGGATATTGTTATGTTTGAAACGTACAAGCCTGGTCCTTCACATGCCGGCATTTACATTGGCAACAATGAATTTATCCATTCAGGTAACCGAGGGGTAGAGATAACAAGCATGAATAATGTCTACTTTAAGCCCAGATATCTTGGGGCGGTAAAAGTTATAGACTAGCAGAAAACTGCTTGCCGAAAGTTTCGGCAAGCAGTTTCTTTATTCCCCTCGATAAGAAGTTTAAACATCTCTTAACACAAGGAATTGGAAGCCTCTACTAAATAGTTGAAAAATACTATTTTTTCAGAAAACATACACTCCTTTTGTTGACTAAAGGTATGGGTGGGATTAAAATAGAGTAAGAGCACTGTTTTTTCCAATTTTTTATTTTCTTGGAAAACATGTGGGTGTTTTGTATTAATTCTATTAATCTATTGAGGGGGTAAAAGGATTGACTTTTAAGAAAAAAGTACTATCTGTTATGGCTAGTGCTACACTGGTTGCTTCTTCCTTTGCTGGAGTTACAGCATTTAACCCAGAGAAAGCTGAAGCTGCTCTGCAGGAAACGAAGAAGTTCAAAGTATCTAACTTCTCAGAAGTAGTGGCTCTTTCCTTGAGTGATCAAGCCGTACAGGAGCTTATCATTGTTGGTAATGGAAAAGTCGATGCTACAAGTCAATTGGAAAAACTAGGGGTAAAGGTGAAAGTAAACTATAAGAACTATGTTTATTTAGCTGATGTTCCTACACGCAAGGTAATGGATGTCCTTAATGTCAAGGGCGTGCGGACAGTAGGGAAAAACTCTCAAATTGAACTTGACCGGGTAAACCCAGAAGAGTTATCCGTTGATGGGCAAAACACGGTAGATCCGACCGCCGGTGTAACACCTGACCAGCTTGAAACTCATAATGCTACTGGAGTTACTGATTTCCATAAGAAATTTGATGGAACGGGAACTCGTGTCGGAATCATTGATTCTGGTCCAGATCCAGGGCACGAATCCTTTACTGATTCATTAGATGAAGAAACCCGTAAGTTCGGAGATTCAAAGATTGTTGGAGTGAGAGATTACACGGTCTCGAGCAGGTTCCTGGCATATTCGATTGAGGAACGCTATAAGAAATACCTTGGCAGTGCAGTGAACTTCCTTGCTGAAGGGGATGTCTTGTTTGATGCCGGCCATGCAGAAGGGGACTCTTTCACAGTTACAAAAGAAGTGGAGAATGAAGAAGGAGAAACTGTTGAAGTTGAAACTACATATAACACAACAGGCTTAGATGCTCCTGATGATAAATTCTATTTAGGAAAAACTTATTTTGAAGGAAATCCATATCCGGAATGGCATTATTATTGGACAAACCAGGATTTAAATGCTGATGGAGTAACTGGAGAAGAAGAAGGCGAAGGTGACAAGCCTGATTCTGATAACTTCTCTGTACTGTTAGTTGGAGACAAAGTGTATATCGATACAGATATGGATAATGATTTCACAGACGAAACAGCTTATGCCAACAATGAAACAGGTACATTTGATATTGATGTCACTGATGGGAAAGCTGGAGCAAACTTCCGAGTGAATGATATGGAATTAGATTGGTTCGGAGCAGGGTTGAAAAAAATCAACTTATTTACTGACTTCAATGGCCATGGTTCCCATGTATCCGGGATCACGGCAGCAGATGGTCCTTTAAGAGCAAACTCTTTTGGAGCAGTTGCAGGAGAAGGGGTAGCCCCTGGTGCTGAGCTTGTCGGACTCCGTGTATTCCAGGCCGCTGGCGGGGCATATACATTCAGTATTCAAAAGGCAATGGTTGATGCAGCCCTTCCAGAATCTGAAGGAGGTTTTGGAGTAGACGTCGCAAACTTAAGCTTAGGGTCTTCGCCTGATCTAAATGATGGTTTGGGGTCATATGGAGAGCTTATGAAAGTGTTAAGTGAAGATACTGATATCGTATTTGTAACATCTGCAGGAAACTCGGGTCCTGGTGCCGATACGGTTGGATCCCCTGGTGACGTAGCACCGATTATCTCAGTCGGCGCGCATATCACATCAGAAATGTGGGCAAAAGAGTACAATTACTATCCATATGGTAAAAATGCCGATGGTTCTCCTAAGGAAGGAGAAGGACTATGGTACTTCTCATCTGTAGGACCAAACGAAGCCGGCAACCAAAAACCAGATGTTGTAGGCCCTGGTTCAGCATTTGCAGCGCATCCTGTTCAAAATGGACCTTACGTTGTAATGCAAGGGACAAGTATGTCCTCACCTTATGTGGCAGGGGCAGTGGCATTGCTTAAATCTGCAGCACTCAAGGACCGGATTCCATTCAATTATGAAATTGCCCGGGAAGCATTGATGCAAACGGCAAATCATTTGGACGGCTATAATCGTGCGCAGGAAGGCGCTGGTTTAATTGACGTTCCAGCTGCCTACGAATATTTGCGCAAACATTTCATCACAGATATCAAAGATGTAGAGGTAACGGTTTATCATGGTGAAAAGGTTTCTGGCGGCCAAGGGTTATATGTCAGAAATAAAGAAATCCCGGAAACAGTAGAAGTTCTTGTTGAGAACAATTCAGATGAAGATAAGGATTTGAGTGTCTCAGCAACTAGCGATTGGGTTGTACCTTCTGTATCAGATTTGAATTTAAAAGCAGGGGAAAGCAAAACAATCACTGTAAACTATGATGCTTCCAAACTTGAGACAGGTGTAAATGCAGAAACATTGGTATTTGATGATGCTTCTACTCCATATGTAGAAGCAAGATCGCCGCAAACAATCATCACTGGCTATGAATTCAATCAGGATAATCGTTTCCGTTTCCGCGCAACAGATGAAGTCCAGTCTTCTAAAACAAAAGGATACACATTCGAAGTGAAGCCTGGTGTGGATGAAGTACGCTTCTCGCTAAATGCCCTTAGTGAAAACGATGACTACCAAGGGCGTGTACGACTGATCGTATTCAACCCTGATGGGGTCGAAGTTAGTTCCTATAAAGGGTATGCAGGCTACCGTGGTTTAGATGTGGAAGACCAAGTATTTAAATCTCCGAAACCAGGAGTATGGGAGGTTCATGTTTATGGAACAGCCGCTCCTGCTGCAGGGAAAGAAGTAAATAAATATGAACTGGAAGCAGTAGTACAGAATGTTGTGGCTGAGCCAGGAAAGATAGACCTTGGTGCAGCAGCTCCAGGAACAGTAGTAACTGAATCTGTAACATTCTCCAACTATCTGTCCGGTTCCAGAGAAGTTAAAGTTGCAGCTGCTCCATTCAGCTCGCCTGCAGCTTCTACTGAAAGAGTTGAAGTGCCTGGAAGCAATCAATACTACTTCCAAGAGCTTGAAGTTAAGAACAATGTGTCCCTGGAAGTCCAAACTTCCAACCCTACTCATGCAAGTGATGATGTAGATTTGTATATCCTTGATTCTCAAGGAAATGTAGTAGGATATTCAGCTGGTGCCTCATCTGATGAAATGGTTTCACTGACTTCACTTCCGGATGACACTTACACAATTGCGATTGAAGGTTATGCTACATCTGATCCAACTACAATGCTGGATCTTTCAATCAGGGAATTCGGAGTGCTTTCTCCAGGTGAAAAAGGAGAAGGGGAAGTGAAAGTGAAAGAAGCTTCTCAAACGCTTAAAGTAGGAAAATCATTAACCACTGACCTTACAATCACTACTCCATCTGAATCAGTGGATGGTATTGCTGCTGTGTACCTATTAGATGCAAAAACGGATGAAGTCCTGTCCCTATTGCCAATCAAAGTAGATGGCAGTCTTATCACTGAAGTCTCAGGACAGGATCGTGTAGCAACTGCTGTTGAAGTTTCTAAGAAACTTCATGCGGACGGATTTGCGGAGGATCATGAATATAAAACAGTTATCCTTTCTACTGGATATAACTTCCCGGATTCATTATCTGCCGGCCCGTTAGCTTCTGCTATTGATGCTCCAATCCTGCCAGTTGGCGCGGACGGAAAATTATCTGAAGCTGTTCTGAAAGAAATTGAGCGCCTGGGTGCTGAAAATGTATATGTTCTTGGTGGAGAAGGCGTTGTTTCTGCTGAAGTATTCACACAATTGAACAGCATCAGCATTAATTCTTCAAACATTGAACGCCTGGAAACTGATGGTATGCCAAACCGTTACGGTACAAACCTTGCTATCGTTTCTAAGCTTCAAGAGCTTGGTTTCACTGGAAATGGTGTCTTTGTGGCAACTGGTAAAAACTTTGCAGATGCTCTAAGTGCTGCATCTATTGCTGGAGCAAAAGGCATGCCTATCGTCTTGACAAATGGGGAAGGGCTTTCTGATGAAGCCAAAGCCATTCTTGAAGATGAAAAGGTGTATGTGCTTGGTGGTCAGTCTGCTGTTTCTGATAAGGTAGTAGCAGCGGCGAAAGAGGTGGCAATTGAAGTAGAACGTCTATCCGGAGTTAACCGTTATGGTACACTAGCTGCAGTCCTTGGTGAGTTCTCTCACAGCACAGACAGCCTATATGTAGCAAGCGGCAAAAACTTCCCAGATGCACTATCTGCTGCTCCTCTAGTAACAGATAATAATGGCCTGCTTCTTCTGGTAGATCCAAATGGCCTGCCTAAAGAAGTTGATGCATTCTTAACTAAATACACTTACCAGAACAAGATTTCTTCTGTAACTGTATTGGGTGGTAAAGGTGCAGTAGGTCAAGATGCACGAGATGATTTGCAAAAAAAGGTAACTAAATAAGAAGGGGAAGCCCTTTTAGCAAGAAATAGCCATTCGCATACGATGCGAATGGCTATTTCTATGAAAATGAAATCTACCATTCCAGTTGCCGGATTACATAGACAACCCTTATCGCATCAGATATACTTTTTACAGATGATGTAAATACAACAATGAGGTGAGGATTTGAAGAATATAAGGGTTATAGTTTCCGTTCTGTTACTGCTGGCTTTTACCATGAGGACAGGGGACTATACTTATGCGGACAGTCAAAAAGTACGGATTCTTGTTGTGACAAAAGATGGGGAAGCAGCAACTCTTTCAACAGCTGAACCTGAATCAAAATATAAAATAATTTCCGTACCGAAGCAAGATGTCCAAAGGACCCTGACCATGCTGAAGAAAGACAGAAATATAGAAATTGCTGAACTAGATCAATTGGTATATACCCAATCCAATACACCGAACGACACTAATTTTGACAAGCAATTGCAGGATTTTTCCTCCATGAAGGTTCTAGAAGCATGGGACCACTATGATCCGAAAGAAGAGGTTATCGTAGCGTTAATAGATTCAGGCATAGATCTGTTTCATCCGGAATTGAAAAATCAATTGGTGGAAGGAAGGAACTTTATAAATGAGTCCCAACCGCCAATGGATAATACAGGACACGGGACGCACGTCGCTGGACTAATTGGAGCGGCAACTAATAATCAGCTGGGGATTTCATCTCCTGTTAAAAAGGTTAAATTGATGCCTGTAAAGGTGTTTGAAGGCAGAACTACCTATATGTCAACGGTTATTAAAGGGATTCGATATGCAGCAGATCATGGGGCAGATATCATCAATTTAAGTCTGGGAAGCTATAGCAATATGATGGCTTTGGAGGATGCAGTGGACTATGCTGTCAGCAAAGGAGCGTTGGTAGTTGGGGCAGCAGGAAACGATAATCAGCATGCTGTAACGTACCCGGCAAGTTACCCCCATGTACTGGCCGTAGGGAGTGTTGATTCTGCTTCGTTAAGCAGGTCAACCTTTTCCAACTATGGAGAACCTATTGATGTTTCCGCTCCAGGTTCCAATATTTATAGTACGTGGATAGACGGCTATCGTTATATGAACGGAACTAGTATGGCTGCTGCGATTGTGAGTTCTGTTTCTTCTATGGTTCTGCAAAACTATCCTTTTTTAAATGGGATGCAAGTAAAAGAAGTAATGGAAAATTCAGCGACACAATTGCCATCGGTTAAACTTTTAGGGAAGGGATTAATAAATGCCGAAGCCGCATTGGGATATGTTAAAGAGAAGAACAGGCTGTTCGGGGATACATCCATGGATACAGCTGTTCACATTTCTCGAAACGGCTGGGAGTCTTTAGAAGAAAAAAAGTTAACGATAGATGGAAGGACCATCAATGGAACATTTGTCATCATTGCAAGCGGCAATAAATTTCCTGATAGTTTGGCAGCCTCTCCGCTGTCTTCATACCTTGATAGTCCGATTCTTTTGCTTAAGGGCCGCTTGGATGAAAAGGTTCTGAAAGAGTTAGACCGCTTGAAGCCGACTCATGCAATTATCATAGGCGGTAAGAATGCTGTTTCACAGGACATAGAAAAAGCAATTCAGGCAGAGGCAATTCAAACTATGAGAGTGTCTGGAATCGATCGCTATGAAACAGCTATAGCCATTAACAACGTTATCCCTTATTCGACAAATAAAGCTTTTGTCGTTTCAGGGGAAAATTATCCTGATGCTCTATCGATCGCTTCTTATAGCGGGAGTAAACAATACCCGGTGCTGTTTGTACAAAAAGATAAAGTATCTAAGTCTGTAGAAAATTATCTTAAGAGTAATTCTATTACGAAAGCGTATGTGATTGGCGGCGAAGGAGTCATCTCAAAAGAAGTTAATGATCACTTGCCTTCCCCATATCGGATATATGGTGCAGACCGCTTTGAAACAAATAAAAAAGTTCATCAACTATTCTCGAATGATCAAACTCCGACAATTTATTTTGCAACTGGTTGGAATTTTCCCGATGCGCTCAGTATAAGCCCGCTTGCATCCAGAACAGAAAGTCCGGTGGTGCTAGTGGATAAAGAAGAGAATTCAGTAATGGAAGCGACAATTGAACTCTTTCAAAACAAAAATGATTATCGTATTCTTGGCGGACCGGGCGCGGTCTCTCTTGAAAAAGCTTGGGAAATAGATGGATATATGAATAAAGAGTAGAGGGGAAATTCCCCCTCTTCTTTTTTTTCCATTAAAAGTATATTAGATTAATAGAAAGTATGATAACATGGAATTAAATAACAAAAAAGGAGTCCGCAATGAACAAAAAAATGAAAAAACCTTTCATGGGATTTGCAGCCGCAGCATTGGCAGCATCCATAACTTTTCCTGTGTCTGCAGAAGAATATAAGAACAAATCACATTCTGAGATTAATAGACTGTTGACAGAAGCAGCCATAAAATATGAAGTACCACCCGAAGTGGTCAAGGCCATAGCGGAAGAGGAAAGCGGATGGAGGCAGTTCAAAGATGGCAAACCTTTTATATCATCTGACAATGGGATAGGCATTATGCAGGTGACGGATACAGACGGTTACGATCTTGAAAGACTAAAGACTGATATAGAATATAACATTAAAGCAGGAATTGAAATCTTGAATAAGAAGTGGAACCGCGGGGAGTCTGGTATCACGAACTGGCAATCCACAAGTATTCCTACAATAGGAGATAATGAGAGGGATATTATAGAAAATTGGTATTTCGCTATTTTGGCTTATAACGGTACAAAGCAGGTCAACAGTCCGGTTAAGCAGAGTGACGGTTCAATCAATGAAAACAGCTATCAATATAAGGTGTTCGGTGAAATGATGGATGGGAATCCGGGAATATTTCCTGATCATTCAATGGATATCACTTTTTCTAAAGAAGATTTCACCTATACGGTGGAGCATGATTTGATTTTCAACAAAAAGCATTATGTGGTTAATGGGCTCCCTCATTCTTCAAAACACTTATTCCAGCCTGGGGATTTAGTGATTTCTCCGGAAGCCACCAGATTCAGAGCAGGGCCAACTTCATCTTCAGCTGAGACTTCACAGAAGCTGGCTGCAGGGAAGACGGAAGTTCTCGAAATCCTAAGTTCATTTGAGTATGACCAATCAGGCAATACTTCGAATCATTTTGTCTGGTATAACACGGAACGTGAGGACAATGACCGTACAGGTTATGTGACTTCCAGTGAATTGAACAAGATCGGCCAACGCCTTTCAGGGGTAGACCGGTTCGACACTGCCGTTAGAATTTCAAAGGAAGGCTGGGAAAAGGCAGACACTGTAGTACTCGCTCAAGGGTATAACTTTCCTGATGCCTTAACAGGAGGTCCGCTTGCTTATAAGTATGATGCTCCGTTACTTTTAACTGATAAAAATAAATTGACAGCTTCTACAAAAAAAGAAATTGAAAGATTGGGAGCTGATAAAGTAATTATTCTCGGAGGAAAAGGTGCCATTGGAACAGAAGTTGAGACTGCGATACGCAACCTGGGTTTAGAAGTTGATCGAATTGGCGGCCAAGATCGATTTGCTACAGCACAGCTTATTGCAGAAAGGGTGAGTTCCACTCCTGAGAAAGCGATCATAGCTTATGGATACAACTATCCTGATGCTCTATCTGCTGCCCCATTTGCGGCAAGCAACCAGTATCCAATTTTATTAACAAAGACAGATGAGGTGCCTGAAGCCACAAAGAAGGCTTTAATGAATATACCAGAAACCATTATAGTAGGTGGTGAAAAAGCTGTAAGCAGCAAGGTATTGAAAGAGGTTAACGGAAAGCAGAGGGTAAGAGGATTTGACCGCTACGAGACATCTGTTGAAATTGCCAAGCAGCTGCCTTTATCCAATATGGACCGCCAAGTGTTCATGGCTAACGGCACAGACTTTCCCGATGCACTTGCCGGTTCTGTACTGGCTGCGAAACAAGGTGTTCCGTTGATTTTAACAGAGACTCAAAATCTCCGGGTCAATGTCCAGGCATTTATTGAGGATGAACGCTTCAGGGAGTTTAATTTATTAGGCGGGCATAAGGCGGTAAATGTAGAAGACGAACTTGGTGAGATCTTTAAGAAGCTCTATTATTAAAGCCCTTTGTGTCGGCAGGAAAAGGTACAAAGCGTGAATACCCTTTGAGATTAACGGGTTTGTCCGGCACCGGTTAGGGATTCTGTCCAAATGAACGGAATGAGGGTGGTGGCACTATTAGCCAAACCCTTTTCACACACTAATTACCGGGCCAGATAACGTTGAATAGAAAAAAGATTATCTCAACAAACTTTCATGAAGACTGCCCAATTTATATCTCAAAAAATCTCCTCAATCATTGAGGAGATTTTTTGAGTTTCTGACGGATTAATCTGCGGATGTTATTGATATTAAGGATCCATACAGCAATTGCATATACTGCCATCCCTGTAATGATTTGAACAGCGAAGCCGAAGAGTCCATCTATTGATAAGGCAGGCCAAATAAGGAGTCCCATTAAAGTGGTTGCAGCAGCAACCTTCCCTACCTCTTTGAAAGGAAAAGTGAGGGGGAAGATCCTTTTTCCTATAAGGGCACTGAGAATGACGGACAGGATATAGGAAATAATGGTGGCATAAGCTGACCCGGATATTCCATATTCAGGAATTAAGATGATATTTAAAATGATATTTAAAACAGCGGCAGCAAGAACAGGCCAAATCTGCAATTTTGTATTTTTGCCAAGCTGGAAGGCCAGGTCAAAGTAGTACATTTTAAAGCCCTGAATTAAAATGGCCAATGCAATCAGGGAGAAAATCGAAGCTGCTTTACCTTGGAACTCATCACCTAGGAATAAATCGGTAAAAGGAACACTTAATAGAATCATTCCCGTGGTGGCCGGCAGCGCAACCATCAACAACATTGTCGTATTTTCATTCAGCTGCTTTTGACATTCCTTGATTCCGCCTGTTTCAAGAGCTTTAACCACTAATGGATAGGCAGCTAAATTGATAATCATCATGAGCAAGAAAAGGATTTGTTTTGCAAGATCATAGGAAACTGCATATATACCCACCGCCTTTTTGTCCATTAGCCAGCCGATTAGATAACGGTCTGTATTAAGGATGATAGCCTCCATCGAAAGAGCCGCGATAAAAGGGAGAGAGTATATGACAACTTCTTTCATCATTTCTTTATTTATCAGTTTTACATCTACCAAGTGCATATACTTAGGAATGAAGAAGATGATAGAAATGAAAATCCCAATGATCAATCCAAGGACAATTCCTTCTCCCCCGAATCCGAAAAATTTTATGAGAATAAATGCAAATAACAAAGAAAGTACGACCTTTAGAGCTGTAACGATGCCGAACAACTTCGCAGAAAGTTCAGATCTCAAATACTCGGTAAATAAGTCAAAAATACTTTGCATAGTTAATAAGGCAATCCCCAAGAACCACAATAACGCCATTGAGTGGAAGGGAGGATAGGCCAGGAATATGCCTGTTCCCAACATGATTGTCAGCATACTCATGGAGACGAAGGCAGCTGATAGGGAGCTGATGAACATGGCTTTCTGCTCACCTTCGTATTTAGGGTTATAACGCAGAAGCCCCAATCTTAGCCAATGAAACAAAGTTGTATTTACAAAGGTCACGGCTGCAATGACCAACGCATATTCTCCGTATTCATCAGGTGAGAGTATCCGTGTGTATAAAGCAATTGCAATGAAATTGATTATGCCGGGGACACCTTTCGATAAAAAATAAACAAATGTATGCTTGAACATTTTAAACCCTCTCCAAACGTTACAATCAAGTAACAAAATTGTACTAATTTCATTAGGATTTGACAAAATATTTCCTTTACACTTTTTTTGTATTATCATTGATATTATCAAATCAATTTTTTATTATATCATAAACACTTATACTATATAGTGTGTTATTCCGACCAGGACTCAAAAGAGCCTTTAATGTTTAAGGTAAGGAAGAGCGTGAGTCAAAAGGATAAATGTCCATCGGCTTTTAAAATTCGCATTCTAATATAGATGAGGAAATAGAAAGTGTGGTACCTATTTTATGAAAGTATTACTGCTTGCACCGGCAAACAATGTGCATACAAAGAAGTGGCTTGAATACTACAATTCAATTGGCATAAAAGTTGTCAATGTCAGTCTGGAGAATCATAGGGATATGAGCCCCGATTGTAAGCTTGAGAACGTTGATAGGATATATTTGGACTTAAAAATAAACCATAAAATATCCTATATACTTACTGTTTCAAAATTGAAAAAAATCATTAAGAAAGAGAATCCTGATATCCTTCATTCCCATTATGCTTCAAGTTATGGACTTATAGGGGCCTTGGCGAAATTCAGTCCTTTTGTCATTTCAGTATGGGGATCGGATATATACGATTTCCCAAATAAAAATGTGATCGCAAAAGCCACTCTGCAGTTTGCTCTTCAAAAAGCAGATTATATCTGTGCAACCAGCCCTGCTTTGGAAAGGGAGACGAAAAAATACCTTAAAGAGGAAAAACCTTTATATATCACACCGTTTGGAGTGGATGTCAGTCAGTTTAAACCTCGCGATAAAAGACCCGTAAATAATGGCGGGTTTAAAATTGGTATAGCCAAAAGGATGGAACCAAAATACGGGATTGAATACCTGCTGGAAGGGTATAAGCTCTTCCTGGATAAAGTGGAACCTGAAAAAAGAGGTTCGATCGAACTGCTATTGGCAGGAGAAGGAGCTTATACCGGTGAGTACAAGCGGTTGGCAGAAGACCTGGGAATACGCAAGCAAGTAAAATTTTTGGGAAGGATCGAGCATGAAAAGATTCCTGACTTTATCTCGTCCCTGCATGTTGTAGTTGTCTCTTCTTTAATTGAAAGCTTTGGTGTCTCTGCAGTTGAGGCCCAAGCTTGCGGAGTTCCTGTCATTGCTACAAATGTCGGCGGACTTCCTGAAGTGGTTATAGATAGAGAATCGGGGTATATAGTTCCTTCAGAAGACCCCGAATCGATAGCAGACAGGCTTTACCTTCTATACACAGATCCATCAAAACAATTGGAGCTGGGCAGGAGAGGAAGAGAGCATGTTCTATTGAATTATGACTGGACAGAGAATTCGAAAAGAATGTCAGACTTGTATGAACAAATAGCACGGGATAAAGGAGAATTTAATCATGAATTTGCGTCTAAGTGATAAAACACAATTGAATTTATTTTTATTGATTATTGCATTAATCATTTTCAAACCCTCTCCAGGAATGATATTTGGGGGAGGGATCGTCAACTTAATTGTCCTTGGAGTGGAATTTATTGCAGGTATTGTTCTGATCCTGTTGATTAGAAGTACCACTCAATATCCAAATACGCTGATGGAGGTGGTAAAGGATAATCGTAAGGATTATGTATCCATTTTCATTCTTTTAACAATCGTTTCATTGTTTGTCTCTAATACATGGGGAATGATGAAGTCACCTAAGACCTCCTCATTGGTTGATTACATTGAGGCATACCGCTTTGTCATGTATTTGATTTTTTATCTTGCAGCAAAGTATGTCACGATGCCAAGCTTGAAAAAGCTGTATAAGCCTGCTTTTATTATGATCTTATTGGTTGAAGTAATCGGTATTATGCAGTTCTTCAATATATTGAATTTTAATAACCATATTGGTCTTCTATACATTTTGAGTGAGAGACATTACGAAATGATATTGAAGATTCATAGAATACCCAGCACCTTCTTCAACCCAAATCTGTATGGGACTTTTTTAGTTATCAGTGCGGCAATGGTGATTGGGTACATGACGATCAAAGGAAGGATCACCTGGAAGCCGTCTTTATTGCTTTTCACCATCTTTCTAAGTGTGTACTTTACCACTTCAAGAACTGCTGTTTTGACTATTATAGGGATATTGATATATTGGACCATTCTTAACACGTTTGTTGTCAGCAAAATTTCCTTTAAGCGTTTTGCAAGCAGTGTTATGACTCTGGCGATTTTTTTGTTGATTGGTTCAGTGCTGGTGCCTCAGATCAGATACTTGGATTATGCATCTAAGCAAGTGACCAGTGATCATGAGGAAGAGGAAGTGCCTCAGGAAGAAGATGCCGATCAAGAAGAAGCGAGTCCAGAGCAGCAAAAGAAGAAGCAGAATAATGTTGTGAGAAAAGTTTTTAAAAAGCTGGAATCTGTAAGCAGCTTTCAAAAACGTTTTGAGTTCTGGGAGAAAAACTTTGAGAAATTCATGGACTCTCCTGTTCTAGGAAACGGGTTAATGAAAAATTCGTTTATCTCATTTGCCGACAATCAATATTTGTATGTGCTCGCCAGATACGGCCTAGTAGGTTTCATAATTTACGCCGTCTTTTACGTGAGTGCATTCTTCAAAACTTTATTCAGCCTCCGGAGTAAGACTTTATCTCCTGAGAAAAAATCCCTTGCCCTGGCTATCAACTTATCTATTGCCGGTTTTGCATTTGCAGGGTTAACTTCAGAAGCTCTGTTTAACTTGCAAACCATCGTGATTCTTTTCGTACTATTTGGTCTGTTGTATAACCGGACATTACACAATAAATTCGAGTAGATGAAAAAAGAGGCTGGGACAAAACCCTCCTCTAAGATGAAAAAGCCGGTGAAGTTTTACGACGAGTAAAATTTCACCGGCTTTGATTATTTTTTGAACAAAAATAAGGACCTCTTCTGATAAAATAAAGTTACCACACAAAATCTCATCGGAAAGAAGGGTCCTTATGTTTAAAAATTATAACATGAATCAAGTGGTTTTGCCCCTGGATTTAGAATTCAAACTTCAAAAAAATGATATTGCCTTCGCAGTGCACAACCTCGTCGAGCAAATTCCAAACGAAGCCTTCGCCTCGTTCATACGATGCACGGGCTGTCCTGCTTACCATCCACGTATGATGATGAAGATTATTTTATGCGCTTATACCCAATCCGTTTTCTCAGGAAGGAAAATTGAAGCTCTCCTCGGCGACAGTGTCCGGATGATGTGGCTTGCCCAAGGACATGAACCATGCTACCGCACGATTAATCGGTTTCGTGTTTACCCAGAAGTAAAAATGCTTCTTCGTGAGTGCTTTATACAATTTCGCTGCCATCTCGTTAAGGAAAAGCATATTGATAATGAAGCGGTCTTCATTGATGGAACCAAACTTGAAGCAAATGCCAATAAGTTCACGTTTGTTTGGTGTAAATCAGTAGAGAAATATAGTGCTGGTCTGATCGAGAAATCAAATCAACTTTATGAAGAACTAGTGGAAAAGGAAATCATACCTGAAATTGAACGGGAAAGTCCGGAAGTACTTTCTACAAAAGATTTGGCTAAAGTCGTTGGGGAACTGGAAGGCACCGTTGATGAACTCACTCGAAACATCGAATCTAGTAAGGACGTAAGCGAACGGAAACAGCTTCGCTCTGTACGTAAGATGCCCAAGCAAATCCTCAAACAGTTTAAGGATTTTGTCGCACGCAAACAAAAGTATGAACAGGACATGGCTACCTTCGGTACGCGTAACAGTTATTCTAAGACAGATCGCGACGCAACCTTTATGCGGATGAAAGACGATTACATGAAAAATGGGCAACTAAAAGCTGGCTATAATGTACAAATTGCGAGCGAAGGGCAGTACGCTCTTGCCTATGATGTTTTCCCGAATCCGACTGATACACGGACATTCATTCCATTCCTGAATACGATCGAAAAGCACTTCTTTAAACTCCCAAAATACATAGTGGCTGACGCTGGTTACGGAAGTGAAGAGAATTATGAAGATGTCTTTGAAAACCGAACATCTACACCACTGATTACCTACAACATTTACCGCAAAGAGAAAACGAAGAACGCTCAAAAAAATGTATTCAATACGGCCAATTGGAAATATGATGAAGAAACAGATTCGTTTACTTGCCCAAACGATCAACGCCTCACATTTCGTTACCTATCTCAGAAGACTGACCGAAACGGCTTTTCTCGGGAGTTTAAGGTATATGAGTGCGAAAGTTGTACCGGTTGTCCTTTCCGTTCAGAGTGCACGAAAGCCAAGGAAGGAAATCACCGGAAGCTATTACTAAATGAAAAATGGGAACAACAAAAAGAGAAGATTAGAACACTGCTTTCAGATGAGAAAACGGGTGAAATTTACGGCCGACGCAAAATCGACGTAGAACCAGTTTTTGGATTTCTGAAGGCTAATTTAGGTTTCATAAGATTTTCTGTCAGAGGCAAGGAGCGCGTGCAAAATGAAATGGGCTTCGCGCTGATGGCGGTTAACTTGAGAAAGTTGACTGCCAGGAACGCAACCTAATCTACCAATACAAGAGAATAATTAAAGAAAAAGGGCTCCAGTCATCCGAAATGATGATTGAAGCCCTTTTTCCATGATTTTCGGCTAGTTATGTCCCAGCCTCTTTTTATTGTATTTGATTGTTTCCCTAAGCCCCTGCAATAGATACAGCCAGGGTTTTTCAAGGTGATTATATTTTTTGGCAAAGAATAGAAACAATAGTAAGATAGCAGTAGGCGTATTGTACATCCTTTTGAACATAGGCCCTTTCCCGATAAACGTCTTTTGGTTTAAACGGGTCTGCATCACAGGCTTTTGATGATTGACGACCACCTGTGGAAGATAGCTGATTCTATTTTTGTTCTTAAATAAATCAAATAGGAAGATATTTTCCTCTCCAGATGGGTAAACAGCCCCTAGGCCGAACTTTTCATCAAACTGGATCAAGTGATCCGGAATCCTGGTCCGGGAAATGAAAATCTCAATAGATGATTTCTTGAGAATCTTCCTGAGGGAAATCTGTTTCTGCTCTTCCTCATCATAATCCTTATAATAGGAGTTGCTGATCGGATCATATATTTGGAAACAAGCAACATCTGTGCTGCTATTTTGTTCAAAATAGGAGGAAACAATCTTAAAGGAATCTTGATTATACCAGCAATCATCATCGGAGAAAGTCATTATTTCACCATTAGCGTGCTTGATCCCGATATTTCTGGCCAAGGAGAGACCTTTTCTATCAATAGTTACATGATTGTACTTAAATTTAACATCATTTAAAACAAGTGTAATATAATCATGATTATCTTGTGATACAATAATTACTTCGAAGTCTTGATAGCTTTGGTTATCCAGGCTTTGAAACAAGCGTTTCAATTCTTCTGGTTTCGTGCCAAGAGTTGGTACGATTACACTTATCATTTTCTTCATCCCTCACAAATAAAATTACTCGCTATAGTATAGCATAATAATTTTGGGAGATTAAGAAAAGATTGTACTATGATATAATACACTTGATTTTTTACCGAGATGAATACTAATTGAAATTGATTACAAAACTAAGAGGTGAGTTAGTTGAAAGTAAAAAAAGCGATTATCCCCGCTGCGGGTTTGGGAACTCGATTTTTACCGGCAACGAAAGCACAGCCAAAGGAAATGCTTCCTATTGTTGATAAGCCTACGATCCAATACATTATTGAAGAAGCTGTATCTTCTGGGATCGAAGATATACTTATCGTGACAGGGCGCGGTAAGAGGGCGATAGAGGATCATTTTGATAAATCTCTGGAGCTGGAAGAAATGCTCGCAATGAAAGAGAAGTACGATGAACTAGAGCAGATCAAACAAATTTCTTACATGGCTGATATCCATTATATCCGGCAAAAAGAACCAAAAGGTCTGGGCCATGCCATCTGGTGTGCAAGGAAGTTTATTGGAAACGACCCATTTGCCGTTCTCTTAGGTGATGATATAGTCGTTTCGGAAAAGCCTTGTCTGCGTCAGTTAATGGAAATGTACGAGGAAAAGGAATCCAGCATAATTGGGGTGCAGGAAGTTCCTGACGACGATGTTTCTAAATATGGTATCTTAGATGTGGAAGATCCATCCAATGATGGTCCTCTCTTTAAAGTGAATGGACTAGTTGAAAAGCCGAAACTTGAAGATGCACCTTCGAATATGGCTATCATGGGCCGTTACGTACTCACTCCGGAAGTACTTGATATTCTAGAGAACATCGAGCCGGGTAAAGGCGGCGAAATCCAGCTGACCGATGCCCTTCAGGAATTGAACACCAAACAACATGTTTATGGTTATTCGTTTGATGGTAAAAGGTATGATATTGGAAACAAATACGGTTTTGTTCAAGCGACCGTTGAATTCGCATTAATGAGAGATGACCTTAAGGGTCCCTTGAAAAGCTGGTTAAAAGACATCATTTCAGAATGAACAAGGAGAAATGAAGAATGAATATTTGTGTAATCGGTACAGGTTATGTAGGGCTGGTTTCAGGTGTTTGCTTTAGCGATGCAGGAAACAAAGTAACCTGTCTGGACATTGATGATAAAAAAGTTAATGACTTAAGAAATGGGATCATTCCTATTTATGAACCAGGATTGTCAGAGCTGGTTGAGAAGAATATAAGAGAGAATCGTTTACACTTTACTACCGACTATGCTGAGGGGATGAAAGATGCAGACTTGGTGCTTATCGCAGTCGGAACGCCTCCAAAAGAAAATGGGGAAGCCAATTTGGACTATATAGATGCGGCAGCCCGCTCTATTGCTGAACACTTACATGATTATAAGGTCATTGTTACTAAAAGTACTGTTCCGGTTGGTACGGGTGCCAGGATTAAAAAAATCATAAAAAAGGCTTCTGGTCATGATAATTTTGATGTGGCCTCTAATCCGGAGTTTCTAAGAGAAGGTTCTGCTATCTATGACACGGTCAATATGGAGAGAGCCATTCTGGGTGTAGAATCTGAAAAGGCAGAAGCCCTCTTGAGGGAATTGCATGCACCTTTCACTAAAAATATAGTGGCTACAAACATTGAAACAGCCGAAATGATCAAATACGCCTCCAACGCTTTTTTGGCAACCAAAATAAGCTTCATCAATGAGGTTGCCAATGTCTGTGAACTTGTAGGGGCTGATGTAACCAAGGTGGCTGAAGGAATGGGGCTGGATAAGCGGATTGGTGCTCAATTCCTGAATGCAGGTATCGGCTATGGAGGCTCTTGCTTCCCGAAAGATACCAGTGCCCTTGTGAAGATAGCTGAGCAGGTAGGATATGATTTTAAAATTGTAAAAGACGTTGAAGAAGTTAATAGTCTTCAGCGATATAAAGTGGTGGACAAGCTGCTTGAAGCTTTCAATCATGACCTCACCAACAAAAAGATTTCTGTTTTAGGGCTTGCATTTAAACCAAATACAGATGATATGAGGGATGCCCCTTCCGTAGATGTTATTCCTAAACTTAAAGAACTAGGGGCGGAAATTGTCGCCTATGATCCAATAGCAGAAGTTAATGCCAAGAAGGTTATTGAGGGGCTTCAAACTAAGAGGGACCTTTATGAAATGATTAAAGGGTCTGATGCAATCCTGATCCTTACAGAATGGGATGAAGTAAGGGAGCTTGATTTTGAGAAGCTGGCTGATATATTAGATCACAAAGTGATAGTGGATGGAAGAAATATTTTCGATCCTCAGCAAATGAAGGAAAAAGGCTATTACTATGCCTCAATCGGCAGACAAACGGTAACACCATAAGCAGTGAAGGTGGATCCTTGTAAGAGGATCCACCTTCAACTAGTTAACGAGAAATGGAAGGAGGTCATTACATGATACTTGAGATCCTGTTTTGGCTGTTTATTATTCTTTCAGTTTATATTTACGCCGGCTACCCGCTGTTATTAAAGGTCGTAACACTGTTCAATAAAAAAGAAGAGATCACGGACACAGGATATGAACCGAAAGTTACCCTGTTTATAGCAGCTTACAATGAGGAAAAAGTTATCGCAGAAAAAGTACAAAATAGCGTTGACTTGGATTACCCTCAAGAAAAACTTGAAATCATAGTGGTGTCGGATGATTCCTCTGATAGAACGAATGATATTGTCAATGAATTTGCCAATAAATATTCAAATGTAAAGCTTAATGTAGTTAAAGGAAGGCAAGGAAAAACGGCAGCTTTGAATAAGTCTGTTCCGCTTGCCGGCGGGGAAATCCTTGTATTTTCGGATGCAAACTCCCTATATAAACCAGACTCCATCCATCACCTGGTCAAACATTTTAAAAATGAAGAAATTGGTGGTGTATGCGGGGAGTTAAGGCTTATGAATTCCACTAATTCTTCTATCGGGGAATCAGAAGGTGCCTACTGGAAGTATGAGAAGTTGTTAAAAATGCTCGAAACAGCAACAGGAACAACAATAGTTGCCAATGGTTCGATTTATGCCTTGCGTAAAGAGTTATTTAAGGAAATGAATCCGAATGTTGGCGATGATATGCAAAATCCGTTGATTATCATCAGTCAGCAAAAGAGATTTGTTTATGAACCGAATGCAATCACAATGGAAGAGACTTCTCCTAAGTCTTCAGAAGAATTTGGAAGAAAAGTCCGTATCGTAACCAGAAGCTTTACTGGAATTATGAGTTACAAGCATGTTCTGAACCCTTTTATGAATTTTGATTTCTTCTATAAGTATATGTCGCACAAATTCTTAAGATGGCTCGTTCCCTACTATATGATATTGATTTTTATTATTAATTTATTCTTGTTGGATCAGACCCTTTATCAAGTGATGTTTGCATTGCAAGTTGCGTTTTATTTACTTGCACTGGGAGGAAAGGTAACGAATAATAAAATTACCTATATTCCCTATTACTTTTGCCTGGTTAATTATGCTGCACTGCTTGGTACCATAAGGGCCCTTTCTGGGAAAAGGCAAGCAACATGGACACCTACGAGCCGTTAAGGGGAAAATCGATTTGAAGGTTCCTTCAAATCGATTTTTTGTTGTTTTTAAAGCTCTTTTCGTATATGTTGTTGCTATTTGAATGCAATAGTTCATTTACTCTTCAGATACGCGCCTCCGCGGGACGGCCGCTGAGCTTTTCGCGTTGGTACATTTGCCTGTCGGAACTAACCAATGTGCTTGCGATTTTTTAAATCAAGCAGTTCCAAATATATGTAAAATCTTAATCTTTATTAAGTCAGGGAATAGTGTTAAGATTCTATTACAATTATGTAAAAGAGGTAGGAGTCAAATGAATAAATTAAAGTTGCTTCTAAGTTCGCTTTGGCAAGATAAGTTATTAATTATTTCCGGTGTCGGGTTAGCAGTTAAAATTCTCTTATTCTATATCTTTTTAGGGAAAAATATCCTGGAAGTCAAAAGCCTGGTTTTCAGTATACCAGGTGTTTTATTGGTAGTCTTTTCGATTGTCTTCTTGTTTAAAACGTGGTCGAGAAAGTCATTGGTTATCCTGTTGAACATTTTGGTGACCTTTTTATTACTATCACAGTTGTGGTACATCAGGTATTTCGGGACCCCGTTATCATTCTTTGCTTTACTGCAAACTTCCAATTTGTCGGGGCTGGGACCGAGTATTGTTGAATTGATTAAAGTTCAAGAAATTCTTTTTATTATTGATATTGTCGTACTGCTTGTACTAACTAATAGAAATGCCTTTTCTATACCAAAAAGGCAGCCGTTCATGTTCGTAGTGTTTCTGATTATCGGAATGGTCCTGTTGACATTTAAACCCCTAAAGAATCACTATGTTGACGGCATTCCTTATGCACAGATTTTTAAAATCTATGATCGGTATGAATACATGTTGAAATACAATCCGGTTCAATACAGCTTCTTGGATATGTACTTAACGTATAAAAATAATAGGTATATCTCTTTAACTGCAGAGGAAGAAAATCTAGTGAGATCTTGGTTTGAAAAAAAGGACCTTTATCGAAAAGGAAGCGATTACTTAGAATATCCATATAAAGGTGCTGGAGAAGGGAAAAATCTCCTTTTGATCCAGGTAGAGTCATTAGAAAACTGGGTGATTAATAAGGAGGTTAATGGGAAAGCGATTACACCTAACCTTAACAGTTTACTAGGTAACAGCATTTATGCATCTAATTTCTTTCCGCAAACGAAAGGTGGAAGGAGTTCCGATGCAGAGTTCATATTAAATACTTCGTTATTCCCAGTAGATGAAGGGAGTACATTCTTTAGATTTCCGTATAATGAATATATGACACTTCCTGGACTCTTAAAGGATAAAGGATATTCCACCTTTGCCTTTCATGGAGATGAAGCGACTTATTGGAATAGAAACAGTGCCTACCCTGCTATAGATATTGATCAATATTATGCCATAGAAGATTATGAAGATGGTGAGGAAATCGGGATGGGGTTAAGTGATGAGGAGTTCTTTCACCAGTCAGTCGATTTCTTAAGTAAAGTTGAGCAGCCTTATTATGGATTATTAATTACCCTTACCAGTCATACGCCATTTGAAATACCGGAAAAGTATAAAGGCTTGGAGTTTGATGCCAAGTATAGTAACACGACATTGGCTAACTATTTACAATCCATACACTACACGGATATGGCGATTGGTAAATTGATTGACGATCTTAAGAACAACAATATGCTGGAAGATACGGTTATAGCAATCTATGGTGACCACGCCGGATTTGAAAGCAGAATAAAAGTGCAAATGATGAAAGAGAATCCGGAAGTGAGCGGCGTAGATGAATTAGGAAGAGTGCCTTTCATTATCTATAATCCTTCGTTTGAGGGTAAGGAATATAAGCATTACAGTGGTCAGATAGATATGTATCCTACTTTAGCCTATATTATGGGGGTAGATGAGGAAAAATATGAAAATCTGATTATGGGGCGTAACCTCCTCAGGACGGGCGACAGCTTCTCAGTCATTCCTCTGGAAAATACAATTAGAAGTGATTCAGAATTACCTTTCAATAAAAAAGAATTTGAAATGGAAGCTTTGAATATCTCAGACTTAATAATCAGAAGTAACTATTTTAAAGGCGAGGAATAAATTGGTAACACCCAGTTAGTTAGCTAAAACTGGGTGTTTTTTTACATTTATGTAGTTTTTTACGAAAACATGTCAAAAGTCTGCTCAAATGTGTCGAAAATAATGGTAGAATCATAAAAGTATTAAAATTATGGAGGAGAACATTTTAATGTCAAAACACCTAGTAATGCTTTTGGTCTCTATCGCCATGTTTCTTGTCGTCCCTGGCCTGGTTTCTGCAGAAAAAAATGTTGTCATTGATCCTGGACACGGTGGTTGGGATTCCGGAACAAGCGGTTATTCAGGAAAAACAACAGGATTCTATGAAAAACACGCGAATCTGGCAATCTCTTTAAAATTGAGAGATAAACTGGAAGCTGAAGGGTTTAAGGTTTATATGACCCGTTCGCATGATGATACTTACCTAAGCCTTCAAGACCGTGTAGATATAGCCAATGAGTTTATCAAAGGAAAAAATGACAATTCTGTCTTCGTTTCCGTCCATCACAATGCAGCTCCTACTAATATATATCGAAGAGGTTATGAAACTTATTATTATGATAAAGCTGCGGCTTGGAGTGAACAATGGCCTCCGGACCCGATTCAGGTAAGTTATGTAAATGACAGCAAGAGGTTAGCTTACTCTGTCCATCCCAGTGTAATAGATTTAACAGGATTAAAGGATTATGGAGTAAGAAACTATGAAGCATTTTATGTTATTCGAAACACTCAGATGCCTTCAGTCCTGGTAGAAATGGGCTTTATGTCAAATCCGACTGAAGAAGCTCTCATCAAAACGGAGAAGTTTCAGGAAAATTCAGCTGAAGCTTTAAAAAGAGGAATTATAGAATACTTCAAAGTCTTCGAAGTATATACGGCCCGTCATGAACGTCTAAAGACCTTCACCTCGAAGGAAGAGGCCATAGCTTACTCTAAGACTAAAGCAAATACTTATGTTTTTGATAAAGATCAGCAAAAGGAGATATATTCAAATACAAGTTCCTATGATGTTTATCAAAAAGATAATGCATTAATAAAGACAGTTGCCTATAAAGAAGATGCCATTAAGTATGCTGAAGGCATAAAAAATAGTAGAGTAGAAGACGAATCAGAAAGCATCCTGTGGTCTAACTACTTACCTAAGAAATATGGTGTTCATAATGAAAATGAAACGCGATTAAATACATTTTACGATTTAGCGAGCGCTATAAGCTACGCGAAAACAAAGGGTTATCCTACCCAAGTGAAGGATATAAATCGTGTTGAGGTTTTATGGACGAATATCCCTGGCGTAAAAGTAACCCGAACTATTAAAGAGCAAGGGTTAATTGGAAGTGAACGTTTTCAAACGGCAATCAAAGTTTCACAAGAATTATATCCTTCCGGTTTCTCTAACAATAAATCTAAGAAGACTGTTGTCCTTACGACAGCGTATGAATTCGCTGACGCTTTATCAGTTGGTCCTCTGGCAGCACAGCTGGATAATGCGCCGATTCTACTTACTGACAAAGATCGGCTGCATTCGGATGTAGAGAAAGAGATCCAGCGGCTTGGTGCCCAGGAAGTTTACATGATCGGCGGAAAAGGGGCCCTTTCCGAGAAAGTAGAAAGCAGATTAAGAGAATTGAAACTAAGTGTGACGAGACTTGGAGCGGCTGACCGTTATCAAACGAACTTGTTAATCAACCAACAGCTTAAAGATGTCAAGGGCGTTTTTGTTGCTTCAGGTACAAGCTATGCCGATGCATTAGGAGCAGCTCCGATTGCTTCCGCAAACAATTGGGCTATTCTTCTCACTGGCAAAGATACCCTGAGCAGCGCCTCTCTAAACTATCTAAAGGGAAAAGATGTTAAAGTACTCGGTGGTCAGTCCGTTGTTTCCGCGAACGTTGAAAACTTAATCAAAAAACAAGGAAACACTAAAAGCTTGGAGAGATTGGCGGGAGTTGAGAGATATGAAACATTATCAAAAATTCTTCGTGAGTTTACAAGCGTCCTGGACTCTGATCAGTTAGTGATTTCTACAGGAGTCAACTTCCCAGATGCCTTAACAGCATCATCTCTTTCAGTTAAAACTAAGGCACCATTAATTCTTGTAGGTGAGACCATCAGCCCGGATATTTATGATTTCATCCTGGAATACACACCGTCTTCCAAGGTCGAGAGAATCCTAAAAGTCGGCGGTAAAGTTGATACCAAAGTAATTGATAAGGTAGAGAATGTTTTATACTGACCCATAAATATCAAACCGGATTGTTTTAATAAAAGGGATTATAATGAGCATGGTGCTTATGCTCAATTAGGCTCATGCTCTAAACACGAATGAGGATTTCTTAAAATGGAAATGAAGAGGAGGGGCATCTTTGTACGTTCCTAAAAAGGTAATTCTGCTGCTTGTATTTCTCTTAAGTTTGTTATTCTTATCTGCCTGCAGTTCAAATGGCCAGGAGAAGACTGCTAATAACGTTGAGGAAGAAAACCAGCAGGAAAATGCAGAAAAACCAGCAGATGAAGATAAAGAAGAAGAGGAAGAAAGCTCTAATAAGGAAGAAGTGAAATCCAACCAGGATAGTGAAAACTCCGAGGAAGAAAGTACGGAGGAAACTGAAATCAATACTAGTCTGATTGATGCATTAAAACCAAATAAACCTGTAAAGAAAACATTCATTCAAAATGATGAATTCACACTTACTGAAACCATAGTGGATATGAACGATGAATATTTACAACGTGTTTTTCAATTAGGTGATATGGTTACACTTCAAGTGCTTAAATGGGACAACGAAGTCATACAGGTAGTTTATGAACAAAGCAATCCGGACAGCCCTGAAGAAAGCATCCTTGATGATTTCGCTCCTAATAAAGAGGAGCAGCCAATGGCGGATAGTAACCGATCCTTAGGTGACCCATCAGGATGGAAATTGGTAAGTGACAATGAAACTGTGACAGTACCGTACAAAACATTCGAGGGCGTTTACTCTGTTAGAAGTAAGATAAGCGAAGGCAATACTAATACAATTCATACTGTTTACTTTGCACCTGGAATCGGGATGATTAAGGAAGTATTTGAAGAAACAGGTGACGATGGGTATACCGTTGAATCTGTCTTGGAAAATGTAGAATCTCTATAAAACTATTGAATTGGAGTCGCATAGTTCTTTGGGAAGATAAATAGGGTTGATCCGTATTGGCACACCTATTGAAGGAGGATCCATTTTGAAGAAAAAATTATCATTACTGCTCAGTATTTTCGTTATCTTTATGACTATCACCCCGCTTGGTACACAAGCAGCAGGAGAGCCGATTTCCGTAAAATTACAAAATTATATCGGCAACATGACTGCTCTGCCTTTTACGACAAGCGGCAGTTACCAAGTGGACGGGACAAATATATTTATGGAACCTGGCGATAATTATTCTATTAAAGTAGAAGTAGGTAATTTATCATTATATAAAAACACAAGTCTAGTCAAAAAGTTTGGTAAAACAGTTTCTGTCATACCAACTGTTAAGAATTCTATGGATAGTATAATAACAATAAAAGGAAAGTACACAAAATCCTATCTGGGTGAAGTTGAGTTTCAGGTTGAGAATAACAAGTATATCAGACCAGTAAACCACATTACCCTTGAAGATTATTTAAAAGGTGTAGTACCTGCCGAAATGCCGGCATCATGGGGCAGTTATGGCGGTATGGAAGCGCTAAAAGCGCAGGCTGTTGCGGCCAGGACCTATGTACTTAGAAAGGGAAGCTGGACCATTTATGATGGTCAATCAGATCAAGTTTATAAAGGATATGATTGGCATCCGAACACTACCCTGGCTGTAAATGAAACGCAGGGGGAAGTACAAAAGAACGGATCAAGTTATGCCAATACTTTATATTCCTCTTCAAATGGCGGTAAGATTCTTTCAAACACGAATGTGTGGGGAACAGGGTTGGTGTCCTACTTCCAAACCAAAACAGACCCCTATGACAGCAAGATTACTCCATACAAGTCTTGGGATTTTACTCTTTATAAGCAGCAAGTCGACCTGTCAGATGCGGACTTAAAGAAGCCGGAGGATTGGTGGACAAAGCTGACTGAAAAAGATGTAACTATTACTACTAATATAAAAGCCTGGTTAAAGAGTAAAAAGCATATCAATGAAAAGTCAGAAATTAAAATCCTTGATATCCAAGGCATAGAGTTGGATACAGCGTCAGGGAATATTTCTTCCACCGACGTTCTAAATGGCAAAGTAAGTTTTACTTATGTGGAAAAACTTAATGATTCATATGTCAAAGACAGTGAAGGCAACGTTAAAATCCAACAAAAATCAATCTCAGATACTGCTTATAACATTCGTTTTATGTTAGGGACATCTATAATGAGAAGCCCGTATATCTCAAATATTTCTCATGATAAATCAAGCGACCTTTATACTATTAAGGGTGCAGGTTATGGACATGGCATTGGATTAAGCCAGTATGGCGCTTATCAAATGTCCAAAGAAGGTAATGGTTTTGAGAAAATATTAAACTTCTATTACCCTAATACCACAACAAACAGAGAATTAAACCTGAACAACTATTCTCATAGTTTAGAAGGCTCAGACCGTTATGCAACAAGTGCAAGTGTTTCTGGATTTGGATGGGAAAATAAAGCGAAAGCAGTTGTCATTGGACGTGGTGACCTCTCCATTGATGCATTGACTGGAAGTGTACTTGCGAAGAAGTTCGATTCTCCTTTATTGTTAACACAGTCAGATAATCTTCCGGACTCAGTGATGGCAGAGATAAACCGCCTGCAGCCAGAAAAAGTGTATCTCCTTGGAGGTATGGGTGCAATCGGTGCACAAGTTGAAAAACAAATTAAAGGCCTGTCATTTATTGGTGAGAATGATGTCATCCGCATCAGCGGATCAGAAAGATATCAGACAGCAGTAAATGTAGCCAAGGAGATTAATAATAAAGAAGAAGTCTTTGTAGTAACAAAGGATGAAAAGTCTCCAGATGCTTTATCCATTGCCTCATATGCAAGTATGAAACAAATTCCAATTCTTTATACATCTTCAGACTCTTTACATGAAAGTGTTTCTGATTATATAAAGTCTAATAATATCGACAAAGTGACAATCATAGGCGGTAAATCGGCTGTATCTCTTAATGTCGAGGAACAACTGAAGAAACTTGCTGGAGTAGTGACAAGGGTATCTGGAAGTGACAGATATGCAACCAGTATGCAAATTGCAGATAAATATAGCAGTATGTACTCAGATACCACTATTTTCTTTGCACGCGGAGACGTCTTTATTGACGCATTACCAGCATCTTCATTAGCTGCCGCCATGAAATCACCGGTAGTCCTAACACAAAAAGATGCTCTGCCGGCAAGTATCGGGTCATGGCTTGATCAACGGACCATCCTGCCTGATGTATATTTCCTTGGCGGGCAAAATGCTATTTCTAACTCAGTGCGTGATGATATCCGTGAACTTTTAGCGAAATAATCATGATTGAAAAGAAGCTGTTTACGAAGCAGCTTCTTTTTGTATCCACTAAATAGTGTACCCAAAATGTACTGGTGACATGTAACTGTATCATGGTCATTTTTTAAAGAACCCAGTCCTTTAGGATTAGTTTTTAGTGAATAACTTAGGGTAAAAAATAATGAGGGCAAGTTGAAACCTTATCGTTACTGCTGACGTCTAAGTAACTGGTGAATGACCCATAGCTCAAAAAATCTTGTTGGCACATTCCGATTAATGTGATAAGATGATGATGTTTTATGAAGAATTAATTGACGAGATTTGTAAGATTACTAGTTTCTTATTGTTTTGAAAAAAGTGGAAAGACTCCACTATTTTCTAGTTTTTAATTGCCAATGGGTGTTACACTAATACTGAAACTTGATAAGGGGATTTAATTATGGACACTAAAGTTATATTAGCTTTTTTCGCATCTTTGATTACGGTCCTGGTTATTACTCCACTAGTGATAAAACTGGCGATAAAATTTGGTGTAACCGATAAGCCAAATCACCGCAAAGTCCATGAAAAGGTAATGCCGAGGATGGGTGGTCTCGCTATATTTATTGGAGTAATGGTTGGTTATTTCGTTAGTGACCTTCATAACGAAAAAGTTACAGCCATCACTGTTGGAGCAATATTGATCATAATCCTTGGTATTCTAGACGATAAATTTGAATTATCTGCAAAAATAAAATTTTCCGGTCAGCTTTTGATTGCTGTTATGATTGTCAGTACTGGCCTAACCATTGATTTTATCACCATTCCATTTGTGGTAGAAAAATTCCAGCTGGGTTGGATGGCTTATCCAATTACCATTTTATGGATAGTTGGAATTACAAATGCGATTAATCTGATTGATGGGTTGGATGGACTTGCTGCTGGGGTGTCATCTATTGGTATTGCTACTATTGCCATAATGGCTGGATTGGCAGGAAAAGATCTGATCCTGTTGATTTCTGTCATCATCTTGGGAAGCACTTTAGGTTTCTTGTTCTACAATTTCCATCCCGCCAAGATTTTTATGGGGGACACAGGTGCTTTGTTCTTAGGATACAGCATTTCCATTCTTTCATTGTTGGGTCTATATAAGAGTGTTACCCTATTCAGCATTATTATTCCAATAATCATTTTAGGTGTACCTATTTTTGATACTACATTTGCCATAATTAGGCGAGTCATCAATAAGCAGCCAATATCTGCTCCTGATAAGTCCCACTTACACCATCGAATACTAGCCATGGGACTGTCGCATAGAAATACTGTACTTGTGATATATGCACTGGGAGTGTTATTCAGCGTGAGTGCGATTATGATGTCTTCGGTTGCACTTTGGGGTGCTTTGATTATATTGGTCAGCTTGCTGATTATAGCCCATGTTATCGTGGAAACAGTAGGTCTGGTTAATGATCAATATCGCCCTTTGCTAAAATTTTATCGGAAAATGTCTGGACGTCAGCATAATAACTAAACAATAAAAGCCGTTAATGGAGCTGTCCATTAACGGCTTTTTGTTTACTCTGCAGTATGTTCATGCTCCAAATGTCTTTTTAACTCAGTTTGCAGTTCAGATAATCCAGCTTCATCTGGCTGAAAATAATAAATTCCACCGATGTATTGGTCTGTTCCCCTTAAGGAAAGGTTTTCAATCCTTCCGGAATTAAATTCAGGGTATTTCTTTTGAATTGCCAGTGCTTGTGAAACCCTCATATTGGTTTGAACGTTCTCGCCGACGTGCTTTGCCACGTTATCTAGTTTTGTCAGGGAGGAAGGGGCAAGCAGCTTGGCAACTACAGCTGTTAAGATTTGCTTCTGCCTGTCGTTTCGGCCAAAATCCCCTCTGGGATCTTCCTTTCTCATCCGGGCATAAGCTAGTGCTTCTTCTCCGTTAAGTTGCATTTCCCCCTCTGTAAAATAAATGATGTCTTTGTCTTCATCACTTTTTTCTGAGAAGTCAAAAGGTACCTCTATCGTAATACCGCCAACTTCATTAATGATTTTTTTGAATCCTTGGAAGCCAATCGTAACGTAATAATCGACGGGAATATCCAATAATTTTTCAACTGATTCTATTGTTGCTTCTTTGCCCCCAAAAGCATAAGCGTGATTGATTTTATCCTTTACTTCTTTACCAGGAATTTCTACCAGGGTATCTCTTGGCAAACTTACTAGTTTAACTGATTGGTCTGTCGGGTTAAAAGTAGCTATTATTAATGAGTCGGTTCTGCCATTTTGGCCGCCGGTAGAGTAATCTTCAACGCCCATAATGAGAATGGAAAAAGGATCCTTGCTCACTTCTACGGCTTCTTCACGCAGACTTGACTTATGTCCTCTCTCCAATTCACTAAAAGACTGGGTGGCGGCATCATAGGCCTTGTATACAATATAACCTCCATAGGCGCCAATTCCAAGGAACAGCAATCCAAGGACCATGACAACTCTTTTTATACGAAGACCTCGCCTGGTTTTTTCATATCTATTCACTAGATCACTCCATATATATCTGAAAATGTATTCTATAGTATTTCTTAAGCTTCCCTAAAATCAAGAAAGGAAAAGCAAAAAAATAATCAAACTTCTTTTTCTAAATATTCATTATCCGCAGCACATATTTCCCCCTGCCCATTCGTAAGCTCCGTCATCCATTCAACAAAATCCTCTTTCTTATCTTCTTCAACATACGTTTCCACTTCAACGGCATCCAGGTAATGGATGTCCTTTAACGGATACTTCGATGAACGCACTTCATTCTCCACTTTCCCCAGCCAGGTATAATCGATTTTTGTCTTCATCACCCGCATAAGTGTTCTTTCGACAACTCCGACGGCATTCAGCCCCTGTGAGACGGCTTTTCCGTATGCTCTGATTAATCCGCCTGCTCCAAGCTTAATTCCGCCGAAATAGCGCGTGACGACGACGACAGTGTCCTTTAGGTCTCTTTTCTTTAACACTTCAAGCATAGGGACACCGGCTGTTCCGCTCGGCTCCCCGTCGTCATTGGCTTTCTGGATGAGGTTATGCTCCCCGATCATATAGGCAGAGCAATTATGGTTGGCGCTCCAATGCGCTTTCTTTATTTGGTTGATGAAGTCCTGTGCTTCTTCTTCGGTTTCGACACGTTTGATGTGGGCAATAAACCGCGAGCGTTCGATTGTAATTTCATGTTCCCCTGTATCCTTAACGGTTAAATACTTTTGCAGCAAAAATAAAACTCCTCTCGAGCAAGTGTATTCCTCATTTATATAGGTACTAAATCATAATTCGACAAATTGATACTTACTCCCCATTTTACTATACATAAACAGACAAATCATTATTGATTGAATGCTTTAGTGCTTTAACGTGCGAAGAGGGACTGTCCCTCTTCGCACGTTAAAGCACTAAAGGCCCGGTAATAATATGTAATGAAATCTTAATATCCGACAAAATGTGACATGGTATAATAGACGGGGATTTAGTGCAAAACATCTTTTTTTAAAATATGCCTAGATGAATAAAGGAATTTTGAGAGCAGTAGGGAATTTTTAAATTAACATTATATTGTTGGAGCATGATATAGGAAGAAAGGTACGCAGGTTGAATAACAGCTGTGGCTTTATAACTATTTTAGCGAAAAAGCTAATTTTTAATTATTCTGAAATAGTAATGCAATAAATTCCATGTACAATGAGCTTGTTACTAGGAGGAGGGTCCCGTGTCCATTAAAAAGGTGAACACCAAGATGTTGGATAACATTTTAGAGCAGATGATCGACACGGTCGGCCGCAGTAAAGATGATGTTTTTGAAATCGGCGAACAGTGTCGGCAGGATTATGAATCCATCACTAAAGAACTAAAAGTCATAAAAGAATCTGTATTCAAGGTCATCCAGGAAGGTGACGAGCTCGAGCGTAAGTCAAGATTTGCAAGGAAGAGGCTCTCGGAGGTCAGTCAGCACTTTCAAAAGTTCTCCGAGGGGCAGGTAAGGGAAGCATATGAAAAAGCACATGACCTGCAAATGAAGCTTTCCTTGAACAGGCAGACAGAGTCCAGGCTGCGAGAGCGAAGAGACGATCTGGAACGCCGGATTAAAAATCTGGAAGATACCATCGATAGGGCCGAACAGTTGAACTCTCAAATTTCCGTTGTTCTGAACTACTTGAGCAGTGATTTAAAACAGGTCGGTGCCGCCCTTGAAGATGCAAAAGAGAGACACGACTTCGGCCTTCGGATCATCGAGGCTCAAGAGGAAGAACGAAAAAAGCTTTCAAGGGAGATTCACGATGGACCTGCACAAATGCTGGCTAATGTCCTCCTGAGATCGGACCTGATTGACAGGGTCTACCGGGAGAATGGACCGATGGCTGCACTGGGAGAAATCAAGGACCTGAAAAAAATGGTTCGTTCCGCCTTGTATGAAGTCCGCAGGATCATCTATGACTTAAGGCCAATGGCGTTGGATGATTTAGGTTTGGTCCCGACCCTCACAAAATACTTAAGCACTATCGAAGAGTATCATAAGAGTACCAATATTAGGTTTGTAAACCTTGGGCAGGAAAAAAGGCTGCCTTCCAAATATGAAGTTGCCTTATTCAGATTAATTCAGGAATCCGTGCAAAATGCCCTGAAACACTCTGGAGCTTCCGAAATTCAAGTGAAGTTGGAAATAGGCAAAGACACAGTCACCGTCATCATTAAAGACGATGGCAAAGGATTCGACATAAAGCAAAAGAAAAACGGATCCTTCGGCATCATGGGCATGAAGGAACGGGTAGAGATCCTTGATGGGGACATGAGTATTGATTCCAATCCCGGGTCTGGCACCGTTGTCCTTGTCCAGGTACCATTAACAGCATAAATTTTTCTCGTACACATAGGGAGGCGAAATTATGACAACAAATATTGTCATTATAGACGATCATCAGTTATTTCGAGAAGGGGTAAAACGCATTTTAGAATTTGAGCCAACTTTTAATGTATTAGCAGAGGGAGATGACGGGTCAGAGGCTATCGAGCTCGTTGAAAAACACAATCCTGATGTGGTATTGATGGATATCAACATGCCTGAAAAAAATGGCGTGGAGGCTACACAGGAGCTTGTGAAAAAATACCCTGACACAAAGGTCATCATTCTGTCGATACATGACGACGAAAACTATGTGAGTCACGCGTTAAAAACGGGTGCATTAGGCTATCTACTGAAGGAAATGGACTCCGAAGCATTGATTGAGGCGGTTAAGGTAGTGGCTGCCGGCGGATCTTACATCCACCCTAAAGTCACTCACAATTTGATCAGTGATTATCGTCGTCTGGCAAATAATCAGGATACAGGCGGTTTCAAGCAGACGGAAGTAAGACGCCCGCTGCACCTATTGACCCGCCGTGAGTGCGAAGTCCTGCAGATGCTTGCAGATGGCAAGAGCAACCGTGGAATCGGTGAAGCTCTGTATATCAGTGAGAAGACCGTTAAGAACCACGTAAGTAACATCTTACAAAAAATGAACGTAAACGACCGTACCCAAGCTGTTGTGACAGGAATCAAAAACGGCTGGGTGGAAGTTCGATAAGAAATAATGAGACAAGCTCTTGATTGATAAGGGCTTGTTTTTTTGTTTTGGAAGAATAAAAGCTCAAATGCTGGCTGTCGGGACTTAAGATAGAACGCTTTAATCTTAGTGTTTTCCTTTTATTTACGCTCATTTCTAATACTTTGTTGCTATTTAATATAAAGTTAAAGAGATGTGCCTAGATTTCAAGCTATTCACCCTATACAGAGAGACAAGCCCTTGTACCTTAGGGGAAAATCCCACCGTTGGATTTTCTCGAAAGCAACCATCTATGTGAAAACAACCTTTATTTAAGCCTGTTTTCGAAAGAGTATAGTTATACACTCTCAATTTGAAGAGGGTCGACAGAAATGAGTGATGTGAGACTTTCTGCAGAAATAATATGACAGGTGACCTTCGGGCGAAGCGGAGAGCTTCACCACCCCTTCAGCGGAGTTGAACAGCTGCGGTGGTTATCAAACTCATCATTTCAATAGCAACAGTGTATAAGGAAACAGGTAATGCCAAAAGAATCATCCCCGTCTCTAATTGTTGACCACCGGAGTTTTTGTGTAAATGTTTTATTTTTTTAATTAAAAGAGTGAGAAATTTGTCGATAGTATAACAGAGGGCTCTAAAGATTAAAACGGAGGTAGAAAAAGAGAAAATTAAACAGCATCTAAGTATAAAGGGGAGCATGTGATGAAAGAGCAAAAAGGACGCAAAAAACTAAAAGATATTAAAAAAAGTAATTTTCTGAATAAGACACTGCAAAGGCAAGTATTGATACCGTTTTTAGCGTTGATCATCATTTCGGGCGCTATTATTTCGTATGTCAGTTACAAATCGAGTGTTTCATTGACTACAAATGAACTTATTGCCAATGTAGAAAAGCAAATGGAAGGAGTAAATAATTCCTACGAATTATTTTTCCGGAATATAGGTAATACCGTAAATAGGTTTAGTGCTGATTCAATGCTGCAAAATTACCAGCAAGAAAACGGTACTAAAAATATTCTTGATGACTTCCGAAAAGATGCGGAAGCCAACGAGGCCATCCTCAATATATATATGGGGACGGACGATAAGGGAGAGATGATCCTTTACCCTCATACGGAACTGCCTTCAGATTATGATCCTAGAACAAGACCGTGGTATACAAAAGCCGTAGAAAATGCGGGTGAAGTCATCTGGACCGAGCCGTACATAGATACTGCTACCAATGAAGTAATTGTAAGTGCGGCGAAAGCCATTGAGAAGTCAGGAAAAGTAGTTGGCGTCTTCAGTGTGGATGTATCAATCCAAGCGTTAACGAATATCGTAAAGGATATTAAAATCGGTGACACAGGATACGCAGCTTTGTTTGATAATACCGGGAAATTCCTTGTCCATCCTGTGGCAGAAAAAGTCGGCGCGGATGCCTCTGGCGAATCCTTTTATAAAAAAATGGAACAAGCAGGGGAACATGGAATTGTAGAATATGAATTTGGCGGAGAAGACAAAATCATGGGATTTGTCACAAATCCTACTACAGGCTGGCAGATTGTCGGCGCTGTAACTGTCTCTGAATTCGAGAAAAAAGCTCAGGGAGTGCTGTTTCCCATCCTGATCACTTTGGGAATTATCATCCTGCTTGCAATATTAATTTCAGTATTCATTACAAGGACGATCACAAAGCCAATCCGCAAGCTTCAGGCTGCAATGCAAGAGGCTGAGGAAGGCAATCTCGTGACGAACATTAATACAGATCGTCCAGATGAAATTGGCCAGTTGTCCGTTAGTTTCTCTAACATGTTAAATCAGTTCAAGCTCATGATGAAAAAAGTATCTGATGTCTCCATGCAGGTAACCGATGCTTCACAAACATTGGTGGCAAGTTCCGAGGAAAATACTGCGGCTTCCAATGAAGTGGCAATAACGATGGAACAGATTGCTTCCGGTTCTGGGGAGCAGACAAGCCTGCTGGAAAAGAATTCAGAAGCGACAAATCATCTGGCAGAAATGATCCGGAAAGTGGAAGAGCAGTCTCTTGAAATTCAAGAGAAATCAGATAAGCTATCCACTACTTCCGTTGAAGGAATGGATAAAATTCAGCTGCTGCAGAAGCAATTTGACCGTGCTGATGAAATGATGACAGAAATGGTCTCCGCTGTCGGGTCTCTCGACGCCAAATCTAATAACATCAGTGCAATCGTAAAGACAATCAGCGAAATTGCAAGCCAGACCAACCTATTGGCATTAAATGCTGCCATTGAAGCTGCGCGGGCCGGGGAACAAGGAAAAGGGTTTGCGGTAGTAGCAGATGAAGTAAGAAAGCTTGCTGAACAGTCAGAATCTGCGCTTACCCAAATCGGAGATATTATCGGTCAAATGCAAAATGAAACGAAACATACAGTCGGATTGATTACCAGAACGAATGAAGTAATGGGGGAGCAAGGGCAGGCTGTTACTGATACAGAGGGTG